>DATNKC010000511.1:0-9336 GCA_035603615.1 Steroidobacteraceae bacterium
GTCGGCATCAAGGAAATAGCGGAAAAGATCTGGCTGGTCAGTTTTATGCACTACGACTTGGGGTTCTTTGATCACGAGACAGGTCGCGTCGAATGTGCCCCAAACCCGTTCGGTGCCAAACTGTTACCCATGTCTCAGGAAAAAAATGGGTACCGATCGCCCAGTTAGGACCCAGGGATTCATGGTCGGGGTGACAGGATTTGAACCTGCGACTCCTACGTCCCGAACGTAGTGCTCTACCAGGCTGAGCTACACCCCGAAATCGGCCGCAGATTCAGTTCTTACGCGCTACCGCGAACTTCGCAAGTTCGCTCAAACCTTCTTTGAATTCACTCTCGGGAAGGGGCGCCAGGGCCGCAAGCGCCTGATCTGCCTCGCATTGGGCGAGGCGCGCAGTGTACGCAAGCCCCCCAAGGCTTGCAACGGCACGCGTGATTTCTTCCAAATGAACCAATCCGCCATTCTCAATGGCGTGGCGGATCATGCTTCTCTGGGTTTCGCTTCCGTGCTGCATTGCGTAGATCAGCGGCAGGGTGGGTTTCCCCTCCGCCAGGTCATCGCCCAAGTGTTTGCCGAGACTGGCTTCGTCGGCCTGGTAATCCAGCGCATCGTCGACCAGCTGGAAAGCGGTCCCAATGTGGCGTCCGTACAGCGCCAAGGATTGTTCCATCGCCGGCGGTGCATCGCTCAACACCGCGGCAATTTGTGCGCCAGCCTCAAACAGCCGCGCGGTCTTGCGCCGGATGACATCGATATAGCGCGCCTCGGTGGTATTGGGATCGCGTGCGTTCATGAGCTGCAGTACTTCGCCTTCGGCGATGGCATTGGTGGCATCGGCGAGAATTTGCATAATGCGCATGCGGTCCAGGGTCACCATCATCTGAAAGGCGCGCGAGTAGAGGAAATCGCCCACCAAAACGCTGGTGGCATTGCCGAATACCTCGTTGGCGGTATCGCGGCCGCGGCGCAGGGACGATTCGTCGACCACATCGTCGTGCAGCAAAGTGGCGGTATGGATGAACTCGATAATGGCGGCCGCATCGATGTGCTGCTCGCCCGAATGCCCGCAGGCCCGAGCCGCGAGCAGCACCAACAGGGGGCGCAGGCGCTTGCCACCCGCATAGATGATGTAGGTAGCGACCTGGTCAACCAAAGCCACTTTGCTGTGCAAACGCTGTTTGACGACCCGATCGACGGCCTCGAAATCAGCGGTTACCAATCCACGAATCTGTTCTAGTGTCATGCAGCGCTCAGAGAATGCGTCATGGTACCTAAGATCGGTCTGACTGGCGCGAGGCCCGGGGCAAGCCCGCCGTAGGTTGGTGCTGTGCGGCAGCCCCACGGCGACAGGCGACAATACCTGCCAAAGGGCCGCCGCGACAGGCCCCCAAACGGGGCAGGCCCCCGGTTTGACCCGCCAGCCCCCACCCGATACAATCCGCGGCTCTTTTGCGGCCCCACCGGCCGTCCTCGGAGTTGCAACAATGTATGCCGTGATAGCCACGGGCGGTAAACAGTACCGCGTCCAAGAAGGTGCCGTGGTGCGTGTCGAGAAGCTCGATGCGGACCAAGGTGCTAACGTTGAATTCAATCAGGTTCTGCTGGTCGGTGCGGGCTCGTCCGTGACCATCGGTGCCCCCTACGTCGGCACCGCGAAGGTGACTGCGACGGTCGAAAGTCATGGCAAGGGCGACAAGGTGCGAATCGTGAAGTTTCGCCGCCGCAAGCATTACAAGCGCGAGAAGAACCATCGGCAGCCCTATACCGATGTGAAGATCACTTCGATCGTCGCTTAAGAGTCGGAGACTACTTATATGGCACACAAAAAAGCTGGTGGCAGTACTCGCAACGGTCGCGATTCGCATTCGAAGCGACTGGGCGTCAAGAAATTCGGCGGTGAGGATGTGCTCGCGGGCAACATTTTGATCCGTCAGCGCGGCACGCAATATCGTCCCGGCGTAAACGTCGGCATCGGTACCGATCACACCCTGTTCGCCAAAGCTCAGGGCACGGTGGAATTTCGCGTCAAGGGCGCTGAGCAGCGCACCTACGTCAACGTCATTCGGAAGTAGCGCATTCGGGCGGGCTTGAAGCGCGCCATCGAATCGAAGGGGGCAGGGCAACCGCGCCCCCTTAATTTTTGGTGAACGCATCATGAAATTCGTCGATGAAGCCAAGCTCAAAGTGCAGGCCGGCAACGGCGGCCGCGGCTGCGTGAGCTTTCGGCGCGAGAAATTTGTGCCCTTCGGCGGCCCGGACGGCGGCGACGGCGGTCTCGGCGGCAGCGTCTACTTAAAAGCGGTCGAGGGCATGAACACGCTGGCCGACTTTCGCATTTCGCGCACCTATAGGGGCCAAAACGGCGAGAGCGGCAGCGGCAATGACTGCACCGGTCACGGCGGCGATGACACATACGTGTCCATCCCCATCGGCACCGTGGTGGCCGACAAGGACACCGGTGAGACTCTGGGCGATCTGACCGTCGAGGGTCAGACGTTGCTGGTGGCCAAAGGCGGCAAGGGCGGTTGGGGCAACACGCGTTTCAAGTCCAGCACCAATCGGACGCCGCGCAAATCCGGTTTGGGTCTGCCGGGGGAGAAGCGTGAGCTGCAACTCGAGTTGAAATTGATCGCGGATGTGGGCTTGCTGGGCTTGCCCAATGCCGGCAAATCCACCTTGATCCGCGCCGTTTCAGCCGCGCGGCCGAAAGTCGCCGACTATCCTTTCACCACGCTGCATCCGAACCTGGGCGTCGTGTCCGTGGGTCTGGGGCGCAGCTTCGTGATGGCAGATATTCCCGGCTTGATCGAGGGTGCCGCGGACGGCGCCGGCTTAGGCATCCGCTTCCTGAAGCATTTGCAGCGAACGCGCGTGTTGCTGCATCTGATCGATATCGCACCGCCAGACCCCTCGGCCGATCCGGTCAAGGACGCCCGCACCATCGTCGCGGAACTGAAGAAATTTGCCGCCGACCTAGGCAAGAAAGAACGCTGGCTGCTCATCAACAAGGTTGACCTCTTGGAACCGAAGGAAGCGCAACGCCGTGCCAAGGAAATCGTGAGGCGACTGCGCTGGAAGGGGCCGGTCATGCTCATCTCCGGAGCAACCGGTGAGGGTACGGAGGAACTCAAACAAGCCGTGATGCGTTATCTGGAAGAGCATCCGCGGACGCCCGCCGGGTCTCAAGCAATGGCAATCGATTCAATCAGCCAATAAAAAAGCCGGCAGCGCCGGCTCTTTCTCGCTCACATTCCCTTAAACGCCTACTTGGCGAGGGCGCGAACCTGCTTGGTCAGGCGGCTCTTATGCCGGGCGGCCTTATTGCGATGAATGATGCCTTTATTGACCATGCTGTCGATCACCGGCGTGGCTTCGTTGAGCGCCGTTTCAGCCTCGGCGTGTTTGCCCGCTTTGAGCGCCAGGGTTGCCTTACGGATGGCGCTTCGCAGCTGCGAGGTGAGTCCGTCGTTCCGAGCGCGATGCGCGGTCGACTGTCGGGCAGCTTTTTCAGCAGATTTCGTATTCGCCAAGCGAGACACTCCTTAAAAGAGCCGCGTAGCTTGCCGATTGGCCCCGCGGTTGTCAATTCGGGGCCGGGACCACTTTAAGGGCCTTGCTATAGTGGGGCCACTGAAAAGCAGAAAACCTGAGTATAATCTGAGGTTTCGCCATGGAACTAGTTCGCGGTCTGCATAACCTGTCGCAGCGTCCAGAGGGCTGCGTGCTTACCGTAGGCAATTACGACGGTGTGCATTTAGGGCACCAGAAGATGATCGGGGTGCTGAAGCAGCGCGCCGCGGAATTACGCTCGACGGCCACGGTCTTGGTCTTTGAGCCGAGCTCCAAGGAGTTCATCGACCCCGAGGGCGCGCCGCCGCGCCTCACCCGTTGGCGAGAGAAGTATCTTGCGCTGGCGGCGCAGGGCGTCGATCGTTTGGTGATCTTGCGGTTCGACGAGACCATGCGGGCGATGACGCCCGAGCGCTTTGTCGAATCGATTGTCGCCGGCCTGGGGGCGCGGCATATCGTGGTCGGCGATGATTTTCGCTATGGCTGCAACGCCGGCGGCACGATCGACAGCTTGCGCGCGGCGGGCGAGGCACGCGGCTTTGGCGTCGAGCAGATTGCGCCGTTCGTCTTCGATGGCGTGCGCGTCAGCAGTACCGCGGTGCGCGAGCGATTGGGCCAAAGCGATTTTGTCGGCGCGCGGCGCTTGTTAGGGCGTCCCTATCGAATGCTCGGCCGAGTCGTGCATGGGCGCGAGTTGGGCCGCACGTTGGGCTTTCCGACGGCGAACTTGCGGCTCATGCGGCGTCGGCCGCCGGTCCAGGGCGTCTTGGCGGTACGCGTTTTTGGCATTGCGCCGCAGGCGCTGATCGGGGTCGCGAGCTTGGGAACGCGGCCCACGGTCGATGGCACCGACATGTTGTTGGAAGTGCATGTTTTTGATTTCGCCCAAGACCTGTATGGGCGGGAGATCGACGTCGAGTTCGTCGCCAAGCTGCGCGATGAGGTCAAGTTCGATTCGTTGGACGCGTTGATTGTGCAAATGAAGGTCGACGCGGCTCAGGCGCGCGATCTGTTGACGAAGGTGAGCTGTGACTGATTACAAGAGTACGATCAATTTGCCCGTGACCGGCTTTCCCATGAAGGCCGACCTGGCCAAGCGCGAGCCTGAAATGCTCGCGGCATGGGAGCGCGACGATGTGTACGGCAAAATCCGCAAGGTCGCGAAAGGCCGGCCGACTTTCATCCTCACCGACGGACCGCCCTACGCAAACGGCGCGCTGCATTTAGGGCATTCGCTCAACAAGATTCTCAAGGACATCATCGTCAAATCGCGCACCTTGGATGGCTACGATGCCCCCTATGTGCCCGGCTGGGATTGCCACGGCCTGCCGATTGAAATGCAGGTCGAGAAGACCCACGGCCGCGTCGGACAAAAAATCAACGCCAAGGCGTTTCGCGCGGCGTGCCGCGAATATGCGCTCAAGCAAGTCGATCTGCAGCGCACCGAATTCAAGCGCCTGGGCGTGCTCGGCGATTGGGATCATCCTTATCTCACCATGGCGCCGCGCTTCGAAGCCGAACAGCTGCGCGCCTTTTCGCTGATCATCAAAAATGGTCACTTGTACAAAGGCTTCAAGCCGGTGCACTGGTGCCTGAACTGCCGCTCGGCCCTGGCCGAGGCCGAAGTGGAGTATGAGGACAAAACCTCGCCGAGCGTCTATGTGCGATTCGTGGTTCTCGACCACGCCGATTTGGCGCGCCGCTTAGGGATCTCACACGAAGAGCAGCCCGCGCTGTCGGATGAGCCGACATCGATTGCCATTTGGACCACGACGCCCTGGACCTTGCCGGCCAATCGCGCGGTGGCCGTGCACCCGCAATTCTCCTACTCGTTGGTGGAATTTGAGTTGGGAGGCAGGCGCGAGCGGCTGTTGTTGGCCGAGGAACTCGTCGCGGCCGTGATGCAAGCTCTGGGAGTGACCACTTGGGTTGCCATTGCGCAGACCAAGGGCGAAGCGCTGGAGTATCTGGCCCTGCAGCATCCTTTTTACGATCGCCAGGTGCCGGTGATCTTGGGCGATCATGTGACGCTCGATGCCGGAACCGGGGCCGTGCACACCTCGCCGGGCCATGGTCTCGAGGACTACGTCGTCGGGTTGCGCTACAAGTTGGAAGTCGACAATCCGGTCGGCGGCGATGGCCGCTTCCTGCCCGGAACGCCGCTGTTCGAGGGCGAACAGGTTTTCGATGCGAATGCGCACGTCATCAAGGTGCTCATTGAAAATGAGCGGCTCCTGAAGGATGAGCCGTACCATCACTCCTACCCGCATTGCTGGCGCCATAAGACGCCGGTGATTTTTCGCGCCACGCCGCAGTGGTTCATCAGCATGGAGCAAGCAGGACTGCGCAAGGCGGCGCTCGAGGCGATTTCGCATGTCGACTGGATGCCGACGTGGGGAGAGCAGCGCATCGCCAGCATGGTGGCGGCGCGCCCGGATTGGTGCGTGTCGCGGCAAAGGACTTGGGGGGTGCCGATTCCCCTGTTCGTCGACAAGGTGTCCGGCGAGCTGCATCCGCGCACGCATGAGTTGATCGCGGAGGTGGCCAAGCTGGTCGAGCGCGATGGCATCGACGCGTGGTTTGATCTGGATGCATCCGCCCAGTTGGGCGTTGACTTGAATCAATACGACAAGTCCACCGACGTCATGGACGTGTGGTTCGATTCCGGGGTGGTGCATCACTGCGTCTCGGTCATTCGACCTGAAATTACGTCACCGAGCGACTTGTATTTGGAGGGGTCGGACCAGCACCGCGGATGGTTCCAGAGTTCGTTGCTGACCTCGGTGGCCATGCACGGCCGCGCGCCGTACCGCGGCGTGCTGACGCATGGTTTCACCGTGGATGAGAACGGCCGCAAGATGTCCAAGTCGCTGGGCAACATTCTGGCGCCGCAGAAGCTGACCAGCACCTTGGGTGCCGACGTGATTCGCCTCTGGGTCGCGGCCACCGACTATGCCAACGAGATGAGCGTTTCGGAGGAGATCTTCAAGCGAATCGGCGATTCCTACCGGCGCATGCGCAACACGCTGCGCTTTCTTTTGGGCAATCTGCACGGTTTCGATCCGAAAGCGCACGCCGTGCCGTTCGATGACTTGGTGGCCATTGATCAATGGATCATCGCCAAGACCTTTCACCTGCAAAACGATGTCGTGACGGCGTATCGAAATTACGAGTTTCACAAGATCTATCAGGAGATTCACAATTTCTGCGTGGTGGAGCTCGGCGGCTTCTACCTGGACATCATCAAAGACCGGCTCTACACCACGGGCAAGGAGAGCGCGCCGCGGCGTTCGGCCCAGACCGCCCTGAATCACCTGGCGCAGGCCATGGTGCGATGGCTCGCCCCTATCTTGAGCTTCACGGCCGAAGAAGCCTGGGGCTATCTGCCGGGAATCCCGAATGAATCGGTTTTCTTGAATGCTTGGCATCAACTCCCCGCAGGCGCGGAACGCGTTTCCGCGATCAATTGGCCGGCACTGATTGCGCTCAAGGCCGACGTCGCGCGCGAACTCGAGCGCTTGCGGAATTTGGGCTCCTTGGGCTCGTCGACGGAGGCCGACGTCACGGTATTCGTGCCCGATGCGCTGAGCGGCCATTTCGCGCCGATGCACGATGAGCTGCGATTCTTGTTGATCACCGGAGACGCCAAGGTCGCTCCTTTGAGCGCGCTGTCGGCGACGGCGGTCAAAGCATCTCAGGAAGACGTCTGGATCGAGGTCAAGCCGAGCACCAGTCCGAAGTGCGTGCGCTGTTATCAGTTGCGGGCCGATGTCGGCAGTGATCCGAATCACCCGCAGATCTGCTCGCGCTGCGTCATCAACGTCGAGGGGCCGGGTGAGGAGCGGCGTTTCGCATGATCACGCAAGCGCAACGCAGCCGCGCGGCGCGGTGGCTGTTCCTGTCGGCTTGCATCGTTCTGGCCGATCAGATCAGCAAGAGTTACATAACGCAGCACTTCGGCGAGTTCGAGCACATCAGCGTGCTGCCAATTCTCGATATTACCCGGATGCACAATGTGGGGGCGGCGTTCAGCTTTTTGGCCTCCGCGTCCGGCTGGCAGAGATGGCTCTTCATTGGACTTGCCGCGGTCGTGAGCACCGGCATCATCGTGTGGCTGCTGCGATTAAAGAGCGGTGCCCATGGGCTGCTCGCCTGCGGGCTCGCGCTCGTGCTCGGCGGCGCGCTTGGCAATCTCATTGACCGCATCCGCCTGGGGCATGTCATCGATTTCATTCACTTTCACTGGAACGGAGCGTATTTTCCGGCCTTCAACGTGGCCGATTCGGCCATTACGGTGGGCGCGGCCTGTCTTCTGTTGGACGCTTTGTTCGAAGGACGGCAAAAACCTGATGCAAATCCTATTAGCTAATCCTCGCGGTTTCTGCGCCGGCGTGGACCGCGCCATCGATATCGTCGAACGCGCGGTGACCTTGTTTGGCGCGCCCATTTATGTGCGTCACGAAGTGGTGCACAACAAATATGTTGTCGATCGCCTGCGCACCATCGGCGCGGTGTTCGTCGAGGAATTGACCGAAGTGCCCGACAATGCCACGGTGATTTTCAGCGCACACGGCGTGCCGCGCGTGGTGCAGCAGGAAGCGAAACGCCGCTCGCTCAATGTGTTCGACGCCACCTGTCCCTTGGTGACGAAAGTGCACATGGAAATCACGCGATACGCCCGGGAAGCGCGCGAAGTTTTCTTGATCGGCCACGCGGGACATCCCGAAGTGGAGGGGACGATCGGCCAATTCGATGCCACTCTCGGCGGCTCGATTTACTTGGTGCAAACCGTCGAAGATGTCGCTGCCTTGAAGGTGCGAGATCCGAAGCATGTCGCCTTCGTCACGCAGACGACCTTATCCGTGGACGACACGGCCTCCATCGTTGCCGCGTTGCGCGCCCGCTTCCCGGACCTGAAGGCGCCGGTGAAAGAGGACATTTGTTATGCCACGCAAAATCGCCAGGACGCGGTGAAGGACCTGATCGGCCGCTGCGAGGTTTTGGTGGTGGTCGGCTCGAAATCCAGTTCCAATTCCAATCGACTGCGGGAGATGGCGGACAAGAACGTCAAGCCCGGCTACTTGGTCGACGGACCTGAGGATTTACGCCGCGAATGGTTCGAGGGGGTCAAAACGGTCGGCGTGACGGCCGGGGCCTCGGCGCCAGAGGTTCTGGTGCAGGGCGTGATATCCCAGCTGCGGGAGTGGGGCGGGGAAGTGGCCGCCGAATTGGACGGCCGCAAGGAGCACGTGATATTTGCCCTGCCCAAGGCCCTGCGCGATGTCGCAAGGCGCAATACCAGTCTTACGTCGGGTGATACTCCGGGTTAGAATGCCGCCCGCTTCGAAAACGCCGCAATAGCTCAGTTGGTAGAGCAACGCATTCGTAATGCGTGGGTCAGGGGTTCGAATCCTCTTTGCGGCACCAAAAAATTAGTAAAATCAAGCACATATGCGACGCAGGGTTTCCTCACAGATCTCACTGTAGTTACTTTTGTACCGCACTTTTGATGCGTGGGTCGGGTGGTTCGAATCCACGCGTGCAAAATAAAAATTAGTAAAGCCAAGCACATACGTGACGCCAGTTGTTCTCACATGTGATTTCTCTGCGGCCCGATCTGCGTACGAGCAATGCGTGAGTCAGAGGTTCGAGTACTCTCTGCGGCAATGGCCCGCCGACGTTCGAAGACAGCGAGCGTTTGAAGGGGGTATGAGGTGACTCACGATCAGCTATTCGTGGGTTCTCCCAATGCGAAAGAGTCGGACC
>DATNKC010000512.1:0-2873 GCA_035603615.1 Steroidobacteraceae bacterium
GTTGGCTGTACCTGGGATCGGCGCGCTCCGAAGAAGAACTCGCCGCTCTGCGCATGTGTCGTGTCCACCCCGCATTCGATGTCGATGTGTACAAAATTCTGCAGCGCTATTTCTCGAATCATCCCAACCTCGACTGGCATGACTTGCGCGCCCCCGACACCGCCGTCGTGCATTGAGCGTGAACGACAATGTCCGCTATTGGATCGCGACCGCGCCGGTGGGCGCCGCCTCGGTCTTGGCCGAAGAACTCGCGCAGTTCGGCGCCGAAGATATCCGCGAGCGCAGCCACGATGTGAAGTTTCAAGGCACGCTCGAGGTGGGTTATCGGGCATGCCTGTGGTCGCGCACCGCCACCCGGGTGTACTTGAGTTTGGGTTCCATCGACGCGACGAGTTCCAAGAGCGTTTATGAGGCCGTCAAGCGCATCGATTGGCGCGAGCACCTGGCGCCCGGAGCAACCCTGGCGTGCGATTGCAGCGGCGGCAATGAATCCATCCGGCATACGATTTACGGCTCGCAGCTGCTCAAGGATGCGGTTTGCGACAATCTGCGCGAGTCCACCGGCGAGCGGCCGAATATCCAGCCCGAGCGCCCCGACGTACTACTGCATTTGCATGTCGAGGGACCCACCGCATTGGTGTCGTTGGATTTCTCCGGCGAAAGTCTGCACCGCCGCGGCTACCGCAGCGAAGGCGGCCGCGCGCCGCTCAAGGAGAACGTGGCCGCCGCCGTGCTGCTGCGAGCGGGATGGCTGCAGATTGCCGCGGCGGGCGGAATGCTGCTCGACCCGATGTGCGGCTCGGGCACTTTTCTCACCGAAGGCGCCTTGATCGCGGCGGATGCGGCTCCGGCGATCGATCGCGAGTACTTCGGGTTCTTGAAGTGGCATGGCCATGACGCGGCACTCTGGGCGCGCCTGCGCGGGGAAGCATTGGCGCGGCGTTCCGCGCGCGTCGCGAGGCGCTGCATCTTGGGCTCCGACATCGACTCGGAAGCCGTGCGGATGGCGAGTGCCAACGCCGCGCACGCCGGCGTCGCGGATTGGCTGCACGTGGAGAAGCGCGCGCTCGGCGAGGTGCCCCGCCCAAGAGGGGAGACGGGTTTGATCGTCGCCAATCCGCCCTACGGTGAAAGGATCGGTGCGGAATCGGGCTTGCCCGAACTCTACTCGGAACTCGGCGCAGTGCTGCGCGATCGCTTTCAGGGCTGGCAGGCCGCGATTCTGACCGGCAATCCGCCGCTGGCCCGTAATTTAGGGATCTACGCCAAGCGTTCGCACCGCGTGTTCAACGGCGCCATCGAGTGCCGGCTGCTGCGCTTCGATCTGAACGCAGCGAGCGCGCAACGTCCTGCCGAAGAAGTGCGCGCCGATTGGTCGAGCCGGCCCGGCGCGCAGATGTTCGCCAATCGATTGCGCAAGAACCTGCAGCGCCTGGATCCGTGGGCGGCGCGCGAGCATATCGATTGCTTTCGGGTGTACGACGCGGACATGCCTGAATACGCCTTCGCCATCGATTTGTATGGCCGCGAGTCCCGGCATGTCTATGTGCAGGAATATGCGCCGCCAAAATCCGTGAACCAGGAAAGCGCACGCGAGCGCCGCCGTGAAGCGCTGGCGGTGCTGCCGGAGGTATTGGGCGTGCCGCTTCCGCAGGTGCATACGCG
Organism: Steroidobacteraceae bacterium; assembly: GCA_035603615.1. GTDB lineage: Bacteria > Pseudomonadota > Gammaproteobacteria > Steroidobacterales > Steroidobacteraceae > Bog-1198. The sequence goes on from DATNKC010000512.1 coordinate 1,666, forward strand.
CGTGCGCAAACCGCAGAAGGGCGCGGATCAATACGAGAAGCGCGAGAGCGCGGCGGAGCGCCACGCGGTGCAGGAAGGGGGATTGAAATTCTGGGTGAATTTTCGCGACTATTTGGATACCGGCCTGTTTCTCGACCATCGCATCGTGCGCGGGATGCTGCGCGCTTGGGCCAAGGACGCAGATTTCCTGAATTTGTTTTGCTACACCGGCAGCGCCACGGTGTATGCGGCGGCCGGCGGCGCGCGCAGCACCACCGGCGTCGATTTATCGAACACCTATCTTGATTGGGCGCATGAAAATCTTTTGCTCAATGGCTTTCGCGGCGACAATCATGAACTCTACCGCGCCGATTGCTTGGCCTGGCTCGAGGAGCAAGAGCCTCGAGGTGCGCGCTTCGACTTGATCTTCCTGGATCCGCCGACCTTTTCGAATTCCAAGCGCATGGAGGGCGTGCTCGACGTGCAACGCGATCACGTCGGCATGATTCGCAGGTCGCTGAAACTGCTGCGGCCCGCAGGCCGCCTGGTGTTTTCCACTAACTACACCCGCTTCAAGTTGGACGAGGGAGGGCTCGAGGATCTGGCGATCGAGGACATCAGCGCCGCGACCGTGCCGAAGGACTTTGAGCGGCACGCGCGGATTCATAAGTGTTTCGTTGTGCAATTCAAATAGGGTAATCTTTCGCTGCATGAATATCCCCATTAGACGCGCCGTTGCGGCGATGATTCTCGCCGCGTTCGCCGCTATTACGCTGCCAGCCTCCGATGCGGCCGAACCGGCTGCCAAGGACCCGATCAATCCGCCTGCCACGCTGCGCGATTGGCAGGCGCTGGCCAAGCTGCCGGACTTCAGCGGCGTTTGGACGCCGGTCGTCAGCGATCAAGTCGCTCAGGAGCGCAGCAATCCGCCGCCGTGGAATGCGCAGATCGCCAAACAAATTGAGCATATGTACGCCGAAGAAAAGGCCGGGCGGCCTTTCCCGGTCATCGATCACTGCTTTCCGACCGGGATGCCGAGCTACATGCTCATTACCCACAACGCATTTGAGCTGCTGGTCACGCCGGGCAGGGTGACCTTGCTCGGCGAGGGCGACGGCAATCGCCTGCGCCGGATTTACACCGACGGCCGGCCGCATCCCGACGACCCCGATCCCAGCTTTCACGGTCATTCAATCGGACATTGGGAGGGACAAACGCTGGTGGTGGAT
>DATNKC010000513.1:0-12075 GCA_035603615.1 Steroidobacteraceae bacterium
ATAGGCTCATCGACCTGATGCTGAATATCCGCTCGGACCGCGATGCTATGGCTGCGCTCTCGGGTTCCGTCTCCGGCATCGTTGAACGCCGCAAATCACTGCGCGGCGCCACGCGCCGCCAAATCGCTGCAATTCTACGCGCTGCCAATCCCAAGCTGCGTGAGAAGGCCGCCGCCGAGGCTGCGGCGATGATTGCCCACGTTTTGAAGCTTGTGCCGACGCTGGCAAAAGAGGAAGAGGATGGCGGGCAGGCGCTCGTTGCACAAGTTCGGAAGATGCTGGCTGCGTATATCGAGCGTGTCGTAAGGCAATGACGAGAGACAGGCGTCACGCGCGCCGCACAGCAACACGCCGGCGCAACGGCGCGATAAACGCGGCAGTTCTCACGATCACGGTCCCATTAAGTCCTCGGGGCGCTTCGCAGCGTGCCCTCCCTGATCACGTTGGCCAACAATACATCCACGAGTGTGCCGCCACTTGCGCCGCCACCGGCCACAATGTCCGGCACGAGCTTGACGCCGGATTTTGCCAGGGCCTCGGCCACCTGCACCACCGCGTAGTTGCCTGATTCCATGGACGCGATCTTCAGCTTGATGACCTCCGCCTCCGCACCGCCGACCGCTCGCGTCTTTGATGCTTCGGCATCTCCGACCGTACGTGTCACGGTGGCGTCTGCCTCGGCATTGATCGTCTTGGCACGCGCCTGACCCTCAGCAGATTTCACGCTTGCCTGCGCGTTGAAATCGGCAATGGCGACCTGCCGCTCGGCATCGACCACCTTGGATTGCGTCACAGCCAGGGCGTTGGCTTGTTCGAATTGCTGTCGCACAACCTGCGCTTGGCGTTGCGTTTCGTATGTGACGCGTTCCTGTTCCGCCAGTTTTCGATCAGTGAGCGTCTTCATCAGTGCGTCCGGCGGCACGATATCGCCGATCAGAGTGTCGACTGCACCCACGTTATATTCCTTCAGCGCCAATGAGATCGAATCACGGGCCTCACCCTGACGCAGGGAGCGATTTTTTAGAAAATCGATGATGTCAGAACCTTGAGCAGCATTGCGGAAATAGTTGCCGATGGTAGGCTCGAGTACTTGAGTCACCAGGGCCGACATGCTTCCAAATCGAGCGATCACCTTCGGCGCATCGCTACGCGGGATGTGAATGATTTGAGAAACGTCGAGATTGAATTTGAATCCATCGGCTGATCGGACGGTGATCGTCGAGAGGTTGGCGTCGAGCTGGTGCGCCTCGGTCTTACCGGTGGCCCAGTTGAGCACGACATTGGCCGTGGGAACGTTGGTCACCTGGTGGGTGTAAGGGTTAATTGGATACTTGCCCGGATCAAGCGGCTCAACCCATACGCCTTTATCTCCCCGATCCACAAGATTTCCATGCCGAAAGGCATCGCCGGAGACGTCTTTGCCTTCTTTGCCGACATAGGCGATCACCACACCGACATGGGCGATCGGCACTTCCGTCATGTCGACCAGCTCGATTGTGGCGAAGCTCGGATTGATGAAATAGCGGCCCGCGAGCAAGACTTGCTCTTGTAGTCCCTTCTTGCCTTTGCCGTCGATGAAGACTTGCGGGCTTTGAAACATATTGTGGCCCTCGACCACCGCCCCGGCGATTTCACCGGAGGCGAGCGCCAATCCCTCGCGCGTTGTCACGATGCCAACCTTGTTATCGGGGATGTCGAGCGCATCGGCCAGCTGCACTGAAAATAGAAAGGGATTGATCCGGTAGTTGCCGGGCGCAATGAGCGCCATCTGTGGACCGCGCTCGCCGCCGCCCGCGATGAAGGCCGGCCCATCCTGAAATGAATCGCACTCGACATGACGTGCAATGACTCGTCCACCACCCAAGGGGATGCCGTCACGCGCCTCGATGACGCCGACCCGACCCGGCGGTACGACGATCGCTTCGGTCAGCGTGACCGAAAAAAGCAGTGTGTTGATTCGGTAGGTGCCCGGTGGAATCAAGCCCATTTGAGGGCCTCGCTGACCTCCGTTCTCGAGGAACGCGCGTGCGTCTTGAAAAGCATCGCAGGCCACCAATTGAGCAACGATTCGGCCGCTTGGCAGCGGTTTTCCGTCGCATGCCTCGACGCAACCGACTTTCCCGGGCGGCACCAGGCAAAACTTGACCAGTTCGACCTGGTACTGCCACGGCCACATTCCGACGTGAAGCCCGGGAGCGAGCGTGTCTGCCTGATACCCGGCTTCGCCGTTCAGGGCAATGATCCTGCCCGGCGGTAGGCGCCGATTTTTGCCCATGATCACAAATTTCTTTGTCATGACACCGACGCTGTCGTCCGGAACGAGGATCACGCCAAAGAGTGCGAGTACCCATCGATAGCACGCCAAGAGAATGATTACACCCAGTGCCACTACGATGAGTGGCCAGTGATTCAGAACATAGTCCATTTTGTTTAGTCCTTTCTCTTTGTAGACCGGTCTTATTCTTGTCGGGGCGAATTATACGATTATTGGGCCATGAACTTTCACCCAAGCTCTCAATCGAAAAGGCATAGAGAGAGCGCTCTTTTTCCTGTCGAGCTAAGGACTAACGGTGAGCAAACGGCTGGGCCTGGTCGGAGTCATTCTGTTGATGATTGCCATTGGCATTTGGGTGGCGCTGACCAAGCACAGCAGTTCGCCAAGCTCTGCTGCCGGCGGAAATGGCGCAAAAATGCCCGAACCTGAGGCGCAAGTTCAGCCCGCGGGCGCCCCGAGAAAGCCAGTCGCGACGTCCGATCCATGGACAAGGCCGCCGGCGAAGGTCGTGGCGCGCAATCTCCGGAGGGTGAGGTTTGCGCTCTTGAGAGGATTCGGTGCCAGCGAGACGATGGTGAACCGGCTCACGGACGGCGACATTTTCGCCGTCATCCAGGAACTCAAACAACAGGCGAAGCGGGGCGATGCAGCGGCAGCCAATGTTTTGGAGTATATGGCGTACAGCACCTGTGGATTTGCGGGTGCCAACGGCGAGGGCAGTTCCTCTCAAGCGCAGCAATTGCTGGACGCGCGAACGCTTTCCGTGCAAGACGCCGAATGGATAAGAACCGCGATACAGGAAAAGAATACCAATGACAAACAGATGGTCGCCGCGTGCCAACAAGCGATAGACAAAAAAGAGATTGAGGCCTGGGTGACGAGTGCCGCCGATCAGGGGAATGGGGCGAGTCGTTGGTTGCTGTCGCGTTACAGCAGCAGCGGGAGTTCCGCATTCAAGGAGCAGAAGCTGATGGACGCCGCCGATGCCGGCTACGCGGAGGCGCAAGCATTTCTGGCGCAAGGTCTGATGAATGGAACGGCGCATCTTCCGGCTGCTATCGCCGACGACGATGCGGGCAATCTGCTCAAAGTGGCCGCGGATAGTCTGCCGCATGCGGAGACTCTTCTTGCCGTTTGCGAATTCAAGGGTTGTCCGGGGATCGAGACCGACATTCCCTCGGCCGTCGCGCATGCCCGCGAGGCGGCGCAACAGGGCAGTTTCGATGCAGTCTTTCAGATCGGCCCGCAATTGCAGGCGAATCAGATGGATCCCGATGAGGTGACGGCTTGGAATCTGGTGGGTGCGATGTTGTCACAGCAGGGCTGCTCATATGGTGACCTGGCGGTGCAGTGGATGGCGTCGGCGACCAGTGCACTGACGTCAAATAGTGTTTCCGACAAAGCTAAGGCTCTCGCAAATCAGTATTGGCAGCAATACGGGGCGCAGATGATGGCCAATATTGGATGTGGTTATTAACTCAGTCGTGATGCTCGTTGTCGTCATGGCTGTATCCCCCGCCAAGGCCCGCGCCTGAAGCTCCACCACCGAAACCGCCGCCCCCCTGCTTCGCGCTGCTCTTATCGCCCTCTTTGCCAGCCTTCGCGGAGATCGTGCGCGAAGGTCCCTGTTTGGGAATTACGAGTTCTGAAGGCACTGGCTGCAGATCCAGAACCTGTCGAATAAAATCGCGTAGCGAAACAACCAGCGCGGCAGTTTCCACCGGACGACCGGCGGCAAGTTCAGCGGCGGCCGCTGCCGCCAACCGTACCTGCTCCTCGGTGCCGAGGAGAATGATGTCGGACAGCGCAGCTTCGACGGCGTCGCGAATGCGTCGGGAGCGATCGGAGCGACTTGCCCGATCCGCGGATCCTTCGATCACGCCACCGGCATCGCTTCTCAAGTCTCTCAGGTGGGCCGGATCGACGGCCAGATCGCCGGTGAAGGAACCGCCCAATGTTTTATAGGCGGCAATCAATGTCCGCAGGCGCTCGTTGATCTGCCGGTTTTCTCGCTCACGTCGTTGTTGAATCGTCTGCATCGCGAGCAGTCGGATACCGACTCCGATGAGGGTAATCACGCTCAGGCCCAGCAGGGTCGAGAGCAGCGCCGGCCAGGAAGTGAAATCTAGATTTCGCACATCGACTTCATTTCAATCCTCCGCCAGCCTGATCAAAGGCGGTTTTGATGAACTGCACCAGGTGGCGTCGCGCATCAAATCCGTGCCAGGGCTCCGTGCTCGGGAATCCGTACATATTCGTTCCCAAGGGGCCGTGATTATCGCGAGGATATTGGAGCATCTGCACCAATACGCCTTGCTGGCGCAGCGCCCGGTACATCTCCAAGCTTTGGCCGAGCGGATCCACCGTATCGCCTTCACCCTGGATGAGCATAAACGGTGTTTTTGCCTGGGCGACATAGGCGAGGGGGCTTTGGCGCCAGGCATCCTCGCGGTGTTCCCACGGCTTACCGTAGAACCACCGGTCATACCAAGACTCATCCTCCGTGCCGTATTCGCTCTGCTGATCGGTGACCGGAGCCGCGCTGACGATCGCCTTGAAACGGTCGGTCTTGCCCTCGACGAAGGCCGCCATTTCGCCGCCATAGCTGTAGCCCATCAACGCGAGCTTGTTGCGATCGATTGGATACGCCGCGACCACGGCATCGACGCCCGCCATGATGTCTCGAAAGTCGCTGCCGCCCAGGTCGTTCTTATTCGCCGCCGCAAAGGCGGCGCCATACCCGGTACTGCCGCGCGGATTCGTCAAGAAAACGGCCCATCCTTGTGCCAATAAATGGGCGACCAAGGGCGAAAACGAATCGGCGAAGGCGCCGGTCGGGCCGCCATGCACCTCGACGATCAAGGGAACCTTGTCCGTGGAGTTCTGTTGAGAAGGGAGATAAAGCATCCCCTCGATGTCGAGACCTTCGTTCTTCCATCTCACCGCGTGCACGGTTGGGGTTTCCCACTTGGCTGGGAGCAGATTCGGCGTATTGAGCAAGCGCGGTACTTGTCCGGGCTGCGACGCAAAATAGAGTGCCGGCGCTTGCGTCCCGCTCTCCCCAAGCCACACACACGGCGCATGCCTTACACTGCACTGCAATCCGCGCACAACGGGGCGATCGAAGTGCAGATCCTCTGCTTTGCCGCCGCTGATGCGCGCATACCCCCGGCGAAAGCCCAGCTGCACGGCTTGAAACACGCCAGGTCCTACGACTAAGGGATCTTCGCCGCTCAGTGACCCGCCAAGGTCGGCCGTCAAATTCCGTACCGATCGATCCTCGCGGTTAAATACGAAGAGTTCGTCATACCCCGGTGGGGCGTCCGCCTTGGCCTGAGCGAGGAAGAAAAAGCGCGAACCATCCTCGGACCAGGTGCCGCCGCGAATCGTTGCAGGAAGCTCATTGAGTTGCGAAGGGTGAGTGGGATTCAGAGGGTCGACGAGCCATGCACTCATCGCGGGTCCCAGATCTCCCGCATGGTTGCTTCCCTCGCTGAGGGCAATGAGGCGGTCGCTCTTCTTTGCCCAGGCAATCTTGGCGACGTCCGACGCGACGGCAACGGCGGTCAACTTGCCGGATTCGGCGTCCAGCAGGTACAGCCGCTTGCCGTGCTTGTCATGATCGACCCAAAGGGCATCGGCCTTCTCGTCCTTTTGTTTTTTTTCGCCGGGCGTCTCGGGATCTTTTGCAACGATGGCGATCGTATGGCCATCGGGTGCCGGTTCATACTGGTCGATGTCCAAAGGAATGGGGTCTCGCTGTACCGGCGGCTCGCTCGCCTTCTTCGGTGGAATAGCGTCGGGCTCTTGGGATTCATCGACGACCGGCGCAACCTTGATCTCGTAGGCATGAGCCTCACCACCGGACATCGGTAACCGAAACAACTGCACGTGCTCGGTGCGCTTCGCAAGAAACACAATGCTGCCGCCATCACCGAGCCAGCGACCATTGTGCTCGCCGACTTTATCGATCGCGGGGGAAAAGGTCAGTTGGCGCGCAGTGTTGGCGCCGACATCGACGAGCCAAAGATGGTGATGGCCCCCATCAGCCGTGGCGTCTGTCACGCGAATGAGGACTCGGCTCCCGTCGGGAGAGACCTGGGGCTCCGCGAGGGCACGCACATGGCGTAGATCTTCGTTTGAGGGAACCCCGCCCTCCGCTGCGTGCAGCGGAAGGCTTCCAACGCAAACCAGAAGCGCCATCACGAAGTAGATACACCGCCGCCACCCAAGACGCCTTGCTAGCATGCCCTTGCCCCTGTTGTTATTTTATTTACTGTTCGCGCGTACCGGATCCGCGGGCTTCACGTAAGTGTCGAGCCAGCGGTTCATTTCCCACAACATGTGCGACAAGCTCTCGTGGGCCTCGTAGCCATGGGCTTCGAGCGGCAGAAATACCAACCGAACCGTGGCGCCGTGGCCCTTGAGCGCCACATAAAACCGCTCTGACTGAATCGGAAATGTTCCTTGATTGTCGTCTGCTTCGCCGTGGATCAGCAGGATCGGTGTCTTGATCTTGTCGGCATAGCTGAACGGCGACATCTTGAAGTAAACATCCGGTGCTTCCCAGTATGTGCGCTCCTCCGCCTGGAATCCGAAGGGCGTGAGCGTACGGTTGTAAGCGCCGCTGCGCGCAATCCCGGCTCGAAACATGTCGCTATGCGCGAGCAGATTCGCGGTCATGAATGCCCCATAGCTATGTCCCATGACGGCCACGCGTTTCACGTCGACGACGCCGAGTGCCGCGCCGGCATCGATCGCCGCCTTGGCACCCGCGACGAGCTGCTCTACGTACGTATCGTTCGGCTGCGCATCGCCTTCACCGACGATGGGAATGCTCGCGTTCTCTAACACCGCATAACCTGTTTGCGTCAGAAACACCGGCGAACCCCATCCGATCCGCGGAAAGCGAAAGGGCGACCCACTCACCTGTCCCGCCGCGGCGCGGGTTTTGAATTCCGCCGGGTAGGCTTCCATCAACGTCGGCAGTGGCCCCTGCGACTTGTCATAGCCCGCGGGAAGCCACAGCGTTGCCGTCAATTCCAAGCCGTCCGCCCGATGGTATTTGAGCAATTGCTTGGTCGGCAGCTTGATGCCCGCGTAGGGGGAGGCGAAGTTCGTCACCTGCTTCAGAGGTTCTTGTGCGCCCGCACGTTGCGGCAGCGAGGCGACAAAGTAGTTCGGTGGAATGGTCTGACTTTCCTGCCGTACCAGGGCCTTGTCATCGGCCAGCAGCGCAATCGGCTCCGCATACATTTGCGGGGCCGAGCGCCACAGAATCTGCTCTGCTCCGCCGCCCAACGGCATCACGCCGACAAATGGCGAGTCACCTTCCGGCGTCGCGCCCGGTGAGAAAAAATAAATGCCCTTACCGTCCCGGGTCAGCTGCAGGACCGGTTTACCGTGGGCATTCATTTGTAAAACCGGTTGGCCCGGGCTGTGATAGCGATCTTGCGATGAACCTTCATACACCGTGGTTCCCTTGCCACCGGGCGCACTGGGATCAAACTCCATGATGGCGATCTTCCGGTCTGACCAGCGAAACTCGGTGGCGAGCGCCAGGTGATCATGCCCCCACTCAACGCTTCGAATCCGCATCGGCGACTCCAACAGCACTTCGCCTTGCCCCTCGAAGGGCGCGGACAATTGCATGAGCCGATCGCGCACGGCGGCCTTAACCTTCGGATCGCCGCCGTCTTGTGCTTCGGTCCAGACGAGGGTGGCGGGTGCATCGCTACGCCAGAGGTAGTTACGCGAACCGACGGGAACCGCATCAAAAGCGATTGGGATCGAATCGAGCAAGGGGTGATCCGATAGGTCCTTGATCGCACCGGTCTTCAGGGTGACCAGCGAAGCCTTGGCGGGAAAGTTCTCCTCGGGCAATGCATAGCTGAAGGGCCGATGTTCGATTTCTACGAAGGCAAAGCGCCCATCGGGGGAAGGCGATATCTTGGTGATCAAACCTTTCGCCGGTAAGGTTCGAAATGCCCCGTCGAGCGACACGAGGGCGAGTTCGGACGTGGCGTAGAATGCGAAGATCGCCTCATCCGCCGGGGTCTTCAGCAGATCCTCATAGGTGCGCGCCGGCGTCACCTTGCCCAGATTCTCTTCAACGTTGGGCCCCGAGGGCACCTCGCTCGATGCGGGCGCGGCGGCGCGCGCCCCAGGCACAAGCTTGCACAGCAGTGATTGCGAATCCGCCAACCACTCGCATGGTTCGCCCAGTACCGCATTCAATCTGAAAGTTCCCACTCGATGGGCCGCGGCCTTGGCCGCATCCACCAGCCAGAGCTGCAGTCCATTGCTTTCCCGCTGCACGAACGCGACATGCTTCGAATCCGGCGACCAATTCAAGTGGCTTGCCTTGAGCACCGCCGGCAACCCCGCGATCGGCCGCTGCGCGCCGCCGGCGACAGGCTGCAGCCACAGCTTCACGATCGACACCTCGCGGCTTGGCCCATTGGTCGCCGGATTAAACCGAATCCCGGCCAGGCGATAACGCGGCTGCGCCACCTCCGCAATCGTTGGAAAGGACTGAGGTTGCTGCACCAGTAATATGGAACGATCTGGTGACGGTTTCACCACCGGCGTCAGCGGGGCATCGAGCAGTTCTTCAATGGCGGCGGGCGGCTTCTGATACGTCAAGGCGGTCTGCGCCTGCGTCCAATTTGCCAGGCCAGATAGAAGCAGTACAGCCGCCACTAGAATTTTCATCAATTGCTCCAGATTCAGACTTTCAAGGTATTTGTCGTGCACGCGCCCGATTCCTAATGTGGTACTTCCATCCAGAACGGCTTGGTCGTATCCACCGGCGTGGTGGTCGCAGGCCCCTCACCAATGATTTGAACTATGACGGTCTCGGCGCTGCCCGAACCGTCCCAATGGACTGCCTTCGCGGGATGCAGCATGACACTTCCGGGTTTTAATGGAATTGCACGAGCGAGATCGAAGGTATCGCCCGTCCCGCTGTACCAGGTTCCTTCGAGGACCGTCACGTAACGCGCCATCGGATGCCAATGCGGAATATCCATGATGTGCGGCGGAAATTTCACCCGAATGACATACATGCCGGGCTTGGCCGGATCCCCGAACAGTATCGCCTCCTGGGTGCCATGGCCATCAGGGACATCCTGCCAATGCATTTGCGCGGGGGTGATCCGAACGAAGTCCGAACTCTCATGCGGCGTGGCGGCTCCAACGGCAGTGACCACGCCCGCCATCAACGCCAGCGCGATGCGAATAGAGCTTCTTTTAATCATGATTTTCCCCCTGTGCTAATTATGTCTTACATTAAACTTCGCGCGAAGTGTGACGGATTTCTAGCTGGCTCGATGACGCCGCCGACTTTGCGTCGGGATTGCGATCCACAGCCAAGTTCCTCGAGTCCTCGCTTAGCTAAGGTGGCCGCATCGCCACACGTGACTATGCGAGCATATGTCAACTTGCCGTTTACTGTCCCCTTGGGTCCTTTTGTTCGCGTTCGTAGCGTCGAGCGCCGCGCTAGCCGCACCCAGCATTCGCGCCGACACCATTCTCATCGTCAAGCACGAACGCAAACTTTACCTGCTGCGCGACAATTCACCGCTGCGCAGCTATCGGATCGCGCTGGGCCTCAGTCCGACCGGTGCGAAGGAGCACGAGTGGGATTTTCGCACGCCCGAAGGCAGCTATATCATCGACTTTCGCCAAGAGCACAGCCATTATTTCAAGGCGCTGCACATTTCCTACCCCAGCGCCGCGGATTTGAAACGTTCCGCCGCACAGCACCAGCGCGTTGGCGGCGACATTTTCATCCACGGAGAACCGAATCAACCGACCAAACCGGTCTCCTATTACAAGACACGCGACTGGACCAACGGATGCATCGCGCTATCCGATGAGGATTTGCTGGATGTCTGGAATCTCACCGCGGGCCCGACGCGCGTCGAGATCGTTCCGTGAATCGTTAGACTTACAGTATCCCGCCTCTAGAAAAACTGCGGAAACGCCGTGCGCAACTGGCGCTCCATCTCGGTAATCCGCATAAGCATCGGATGCTGAGGGTTGACGCGCCGCGCCGCATCCCAGCAGTCCCAAGCCTTGTCGGTCTGAAACGATTGATAGTAGTAGCCGCCAAGATCATTCCATGCGCCGAGTAGGTAGGGATTTACGCTGAGCGCCGCGAGCAGATGCTCGGCCCCCGCCTTTCCATCTCGTAAGCCCAGGAAGATATTTCCCTGAAAGACATCCAGCATGTACCCGGCACTTCCCGGCTGCTTGTGCAGCTCGCTCAAGATCTGCAGGGATTTTTGCGCGCCGGCTTTATCCCGCGGCTCTAGATTCCCCGACAGCGAGTGGGCCAATTCATTGCTCTGGATGGCGTCGCGGTGCTGCGCGAGCCACGCTGCCGGGCTCGCGCCATCACCGCTCATGATCAATATCGACATATTGGTAAGCACCGCCTCGAGAACTTGGCCTTGCGCCATCGCGGCGTCGCGCGACTTCGTCGCGGCATCCATTCGCTCCGTCAGTTTCGCCGCGGCGTCAGGTCCTAGGAGCTTTAGGGTGTTGTAGGGCTCTTGCTCGCGAGCCGCGAGCTCGAGACCCTCGCGCGAGTACGGCGTATCCGCGGCATTGTGGATCGCATCCAGCGCGATTTCCCGTGTCTCGGTGCCCATGTTGGTCAGGACGAAGGAAATCTTTTTCGGTACTCCCTGCACCGATGTCAGCGCGCCATACACCTTGGGATGCCCGCCGGCGTAATAACGCAAGAATCGCCAATATTCGGATTGATAACCCGTGGGCAGCGCCTGTGTCTTGTCGCTGACGCTCACCAGTTTCTGTTTACCCCAGAAAAACTCTAGATCACCTTCGGCGTGGCGTTGATCAATCTGCGTCTCGCGCTTCGGGTTGGACAGTGAAAACAGCTGCTCCACCAAGGCCGGCTCCATGGGATTGGCCGGGAGTTTCCCGGCCTGCAGCGCCGTGCCCAGCATGATCCGGTTCTGAAACTCGAGCGCCCGGAAGCCAATATCCGAATACAGGGAGTCATCGGTATATTTCGCGCCGGAAAGATCAATCCGCAGGACCCGCAATCGCTCAAAGTCATATATCGTCCGCGTGCCCTCGGCCTCCACGATCAAATATTGATGTCCCAGCGTGACGAGGAGCGGAAAGGTCTTATCGCTCGGCTGCACCGGCTTGCCCGAAGCCGTCGCGCCGGCGGCCGGCTCCTTATGGCTCGTCACCGTAAACGTTAGTACCGGGTAGGCAACGAGGGGAGATGCGCTCAATGAACACAGAACTAAAACAACCAACCAGCGCGCTGTCGATCGAAGCGGCCTCTTTCTCATGAATCTCCATCACTTTAGCCGACGAGCGCTGACCCACCCTGACCGGTGACCAGATCCGTGCCTTTGAGTCTAGCTAAATTCGAGTCATGTGATTCAGGCTTTGGCCTCAACGACCGGTGGGATCGAGGCCGCGACGACCCACGCAGATCCGATCAGGGCGAAGTTAACCGCGTTCTCTCCCCAGGCGAAATGATTATGAGGGAGGGTGAGGAGGACCCTCGGCGCATGCACCAGGATGGTGAATAAGATGAACATCGCCGTCAGCAGTACGGCGCCCAGACGCGCGTAGACGCCTGAGATGATTGCGAGGCCGGCTGCAATGTGTCCCGCCCCCGTCGCGTATGCCCAAAAGGTTTGACCCGGCGGCAGCCACGCAGGAACCATGCTGACGGTGTTGGCCAGGTAGAAGTGATGCGCCAAACCAAAATAAATCAGACAAATGCCAAAGATGACACGGGCGATCCTGGA
>DATNKC010000514.1:0-2618 GCA_035603615.1 Steroidobacteraceae bacterium
TGGCCTAGCCTCTTCAACCGGCACCAGGATTGGTCTGAAGCGAGTCTAGCAGGGACTCGACGATAGAATTCCGTGAGCAATGCGTGAGGACGCATGCGCCTCTGTGGCTGATCGTGGACCCGCCATCGAAGAAAAGGCGAAGTAAATTCATGATTTCTACGACCCCATGGACCCGGTTCAGCCCTTGGACAGGTGCGCTCGCGATCTGTGCATCGTTGCCCTGCGCAACCGCCTTCGGCCAGGCGAGCCCAGGGCCCCCGCCCCCAGCCCATCTGCCGCGCTTCCTCTGGGAGTGCGAGGTCGGGTCCGGCGCGAGCGCCGAAGCGTGCGGCGTGTGGAATTGGCAGGGCGCCTCGTACTCAGCCACCTGGTCGATCGGCGCGATGGGCCAGTTGACCGTGACGAGCGGCGAGCGCAGCGAGATCACTGTGCATCGCCAGGACACCTCCGGCAGTCTGGCGGGGCTCGACGCCACGTACACAGCGAAGTGGGACGGCTCGCACTTCAGTGACGGAAAGATGACATTCACGTTCAAGGGCGCCCCCAACACAGGCGTCTGGCGCGCCGCCCCGCTCGTCACCCCCGTGGTGCATACCTTGCTAGGCACGGTGCAGACCGTCACCCAGGACGAAATCTACGGCGTTGGGAGACGGCCTATCCCCTATTACAACTGGTATTCAGCCGACCTCACGGGATATGCCATCTACTCGAGCCATTTCGCGGGGGCCGCAAATTTGACCGTCGTCGAGGATTTCCGGGTGCGCGGCGAACAGCCGATGAAACCGGGAGAACGCCGGGAGTTAAGCTTGCACGCCACGACCCTTGCGCCCAATTACGAAGGCGGCGCGAAGTATTGGGCCGGCTCGGCCATCGCTGCCATCTATACCGATGGCACCACATTCGGCGATCCCAAGGTCGTGGCCGCCATGATCGGATTCCGCAGGTCCATGCTCGCGGCGCTCACCGGCATCGGCAACACGCTCTGTCAGCTGGGTGGCCCACAAGCCACCGTCGACGCGGTGCAAGCCGCGCTCGGCAAGCAACAGTCGGCAGAGGACAGCCGCTCGCCGAGCGACAAAGTGGCCCGCGCAGTTGCCAATGACTACGTCAACCGAAGCCTTCACGCCCGCGGCCAACGCTCCGCGAGCGAGGCCATCAAACGAACCTGGGACCGGCTCGAGGTGTTGCGCTCGGGACTCGCCGATCCGGTCAAGAACAACGGTGGGCAGCCGGCCATTCCCGCGGCAGCCCCGCTCACCTGTCATCTCTCGTAGCCCGAAAACGCCAAGGAATTAACAAATGATCGACCGCGCGATCTCCCGTGCCGCCCGCTGGATACTGATCTGCGCCGTATTGGCGCCTTGCACTGCTGCGCTGGCGGAGCAAAAAAAGGCCGGCAACGGCGCGGCCTCGCTCGCCGGAGATTGGGAATACGTCATCAACGGACCGGTCAAGATGGTCCTGCATCTACAGGTCGGCGCGGACGGTGCGCTCGCCGGCACCATCGATACACCCGAATCGCCTCCCCAGCACGTCGTGCTCAAGGACATTCAACTCTCGGGCAAGATCCTCAAGTACACCTGGCCTCAACGAGGCACGATCATGGAAGTCGTTCAAGACGACGGAAATAGCATGCTGGGTGCCCAGATCTGGCAGCGAGTCAATTCGAGCGCGCTTTCCGCACGCGATGTGGCCGGCGACTGGGAATCGAAAATAAACTCCGGCACCTACAGCAAAGTGACGCACATATTGCACCTACGACTGGATTCGAGCGGAGCATTGACAGGCTATCTGGACGAACTCCTCGCCATTCCGCGCCGCGTCCCGCTACGCGAGGTGCGGCTCCAGGGTACGACCCTGACCTATACGTTGGACAATGGCACTGTGTTGCACGGTACGTTCAGCAATGATCGACGCATGATCCTCGGCGATCAAGGCAACTTCACCTGGGAACGCGCCCGAACGCTGGCGCAGGCGTTGGCCGAGGACAGCAAAGAAAAGCCGCTGCCGACCGATGGCACTTGGAGTGGCGTCATCACACCTATTTTATGGTCCCAGTTCGTCAAGACGCCGCCGAAGGGGGACTTCCGCTATCTGGTACATCTCGGCAGCGCGCCCGTATCCTGCTCGGTCAGGTTGGAATTGCCGACGGAAAACCAGGGAGCACCCTACACCGACGTCCCCTGCGAAATGAAGCGCGAGGGCGCCAATGTCCAAATCTTCGGCCCGTACGCCGGCGCGTTCATCGGTACTTTGAGCGGCGATCAACTCACAGGGAGTTGGACCACGGGCAAAAACAATCCCGTATTCGTAATGGCTCTCTCGAGTGAGCCGATGCAGGCCAAGTTGACGCGGAGTGCCAGCGCGGCCGCGACGCACTGATGATCGCGCTTCGCGCGCGACCGAGGTCGTGCGCGAAGCGCAGGAATGCCAGTCTTAGGTCTTCGATTCGAATCAACACCGGAGGAGTCGCCTGCCATGAATAACGCTGTGAGTGCAGTTGCAAAGGTCTCGCTTTGGTTGTGTGCAGGCCTTGCCGGCGGCGCGCTCGCCCAAAGCGACACGCAGAGCAACTCCGCTCAGTGTGCAAAGACTCGTTGCTTCACCCCGTCCTGCTA
>DATNKC010000515.1:0-2641 GCA_035603615.1 Steroidobacteraceae bacterium
GCGATCAAATTCCTGCATGCCAGTTGGATCGGTCTTCAAGGGGAGCAGCGCTTTCGCGCCGAGGGGCAAATCCTCGGGCGGCTCGATCACCCGAATATTGCGCGCCTGATCGACGCGGGTTTGTTGGACGCAACGCACCCCTATCTGGTGCTCGAGTTCGTCGAAGGCGAGGCCATTGACGCCTACTGCCGTCGCGTGCAGCTGACACTCGATGCGCGCATTGGCCTATTTCTCGAGGTTCTCGCGGCTGTGGCGCACGCGCACAGTCACTTGATCGTGCATCGCGATATCAAGCCCGCCAATGTCTTTGTCACCCGAAACGGCTTGGTCAAGCTGTTGGACTTTGGCATAGCCAAGCTTCTGGACGCGGCTCCCGGATCGGTTGCTTTGACGCACTCCAGCGCAACGGCCCTGACCCCGCAGTTTGCCGCCCCGGAGCAACTCCTTGGGCAAGCGGTGACGACCGCGACAGATGTCTACTCGCTAGGCCTCGTGCTCTACGTGCTACTGACCGGCCGCCATCCCATTGGCTCCGATACCGCCTCGCACGCGCAGCTCTTGCAAGCCGCGCTAACCGAAGACGCGCCCTGCGCCTCCAGTGTCGGCGAGATTGCGGCCGTGCCGCGGCGATCGTTGGAAGGGGATCTGGACAACATTCTGGCGAAGGCCATGAAGAAGCCGCCCGCCGAACGTTATGCCTCGGTGGGCGATTTCGGCGAGGATCTTAGGCGCTACTTGCTGCATGAGCCGGTGAGGGCGCGGGCCGACACGGTGACATATCGATTGACGAAGTTCGTACGCCGTCATCGCGGCGGCGTCCTATCCAGCGTACTCACCCTGCTGGTTCTTTGCGCGGCCACCGTCGTGACATTCATGCAAAAAGTGGCGGCAGACCATCAGCGTGATGCGGCCGAGTTCGAAGCGCGGCGTGCGGAATCCTCGAATGAATTCTTGAACCTGTTGCTGCTGTCCGACAATTCGAGCGCGGTTTCGCCCGCCACGCGCCTTGATCTCGGCGCGCGCATGTTGGAGCTGCAATACCGCGACGATCCGCGGTTTGCCGGACGCATGCTGGTCCAGTTGAGCTCTCAATATCGGGGCCAAACCGCCACGAAGCAAGCCCTCGCGCTCGCCGCGCGCGCCTATGATTTGGGCAAGGGCGTCAGTGATTTTGAGCTCATGGCTCTCGCACAATGTGCGGCAGCCTACGCGGAAGCTACCTCCGGATTGGCCGCCAGCGCCGCACAACGCGTCGCTGAGGCGAGGAAGCTCATGGGAGAGTTGAGCGCGCCCCCGGTGAGCTTGCAGGTGGACTGCGATCGTGCGGATGCGCAAACCGCGCATCGCCAAGGAAACTTCAAGCGCGCGGAAGACACCCTCGATGATGCGCGCCGTTTGCTCGAGACCTCAAAAAAAACCTATCTGTCGGCGTATACGTCGGTGCTGAGTGATCTTGGCGGCATCTACAATGACACGGCGCGGCCGCAGCAAGCTCTCGCGATGACTCAACTGATCGGCGCGACCCATGAGCTGTATGGCCGCGGCGGTACCGGCGCCCGATTGATGGCGATGCAAAACGAGGCCGCGGTTCTTATGAACATCGGTGAACGGCAAGCGGCACTGCGGGCCAGCGACGAAGTCCGCAGGCGGCGCTTTGCGATCGACGGCGATGCGCCTGAACCGCTATCCATGACGGTGAACTATGCCTCGAATCTGGTGATGCTGGGGAGGCAGCGGGAGGGTATTTCGCAGGCGCGCGGCGCGTTCGCCCGGGCGCAGGCCTCGGGAAATGCCTATTGGATGCTGTTCGCACTGGTGGCCGAGTGTGTCGGCGAAACTGATTCGCAACAATTTCCGGAAGCGCAAGCCGCTCTGGAGCAGTTGGCTGCGGCCATCGACAAAAGCTCGGCGTCCGACCCGCACTTCCTAGGTCTCGTCGATCGGCTTCGCGGTCAATTGCAGCTTGGCCGTGGCGAGGCCGACGCGGCACTGCAGAGCGCGGAGATCTCGCTGGCCGCGAACCGGGAGGCCAAGAATGGACGAGATGCTCGCGCATCGCTGAATCTTGCCGCGCGGGCGTCGCTCGCCTTAGGAAAGCCGGAAGATGCGGAGAAGTTTGCGCGGCAAGCGCTTCAGCTCGCCGAAGCGGTAGCCCGTGGGCCTGACACCAGCGCGGATGTGGGCGAGGCGCTGCTACTCGTGGCAACTGCGAATATCGCCGAGGGGCGCGCGGCGGAAGCACAACCGCTTCTAGATCGCTCGGTGCGCTGCCTTACCAATGGACTTGGCGGTGCTCATCCGCGCACTGAAGAAGCGATTCAGTTGGCGCAGGTTGGGGCTCGGTCGCGCTGACCGTTTCCCAGCCTGCTTTGCAAACTTTACTGTTTTTTGCCAGCGCTCTGTTCTGCAGGAACTTCCGCAGTCTTGTTGGTTCCGGTCGCCTTCGCTTTGTCGGCGGCGGACTCGTCGGCACGCATGCCGGCGAGAATGCCAGAAAGGGCGTAGTTGCCCTCGTGACAGGCGTACTCGAAGATCCGACCTTTCGACGGGCTGAATTCGTACTCGCCGCTCCACGGCCGGTCCCAAACACTCGGATCCTCGACCTTGAACTTGTACAGGATGCGGTGCGGTGCGACGCGAG
>DATNKC010000516.1:0-5827 GCA_035603615.1 Steroidobacteraceae bacterium
AGCGAGAAGCCGCCGAAACCGCCGCGCGCGACGCTTGGGCGTCACCCCGGCGCGGTTGCGCGGGAGGCGCGGCCTGCGAAGCCAAAGATAGCGGCTCGCCGGCGCACTAAGAATTGATGTCAAAACCCAAACCTAGAGGAGTGAATCATGGGCAAAGGTATGGATCGTAAAAAGGAAGACAAGAAGAAACCGACCAAGACATTGGAGGAGAAGCGCGCCGCCAAGCGCGAAAAGAAAGCCGCGCGGGGCTGACGCCCGAATACGCGTAGCGCGGGCAGCGCGAGCCGCTGGAGACAGACTCCTAAACCACGCGGCCGCGCCGCCCGCCGCTGCGGAAATCGCGGATATTCGCCGCCATTTCGTCGATGCAGCGCTGTCTTGCTTCACGCGCCGCCCAGGCGATGTGAGGCGTCACCAATAGATTCGGAATGTGACCGTCCAATAGCGGCTCGCCGTACGCCGGCGGCTCCTGCGCCAGGACATCGATGCCGGCGCCGCCGAGCCGCCCCGCCTTGAGGGCGGCGGCCAGCGCCGGGCCGTCAATCAGCGCGCCGCGCGCCGTATTGATCAGCAAGGCGTCGGGCTTCATCAGCGCAAGCTCGCGCGCACCGATCATGCCGCGGGTTGCATCGTTGAGCGGGCAATGCAGGGAGAGAATGTCCGCGGTGGCAAGCAGCTCATGCAGCGGCACACGACCTGATTGCGGCGCGCCCCCCGGGCGATTGGCGATGCTGACGTGCATGCCGAAGGCCTCGGCAATGCGCGCCGCGCCGCGGCCGAGTTCGCCCCACCCCACCACGCCGAAAATCCGGCCTTGCAGTTCGCGGATGGGATGGGACAGCACCGCGCCGGCCTCGTCTTTCGTCCAGGATCCGTCCTTGGAGAGGCGCGAGAATTCATACACATGTTGGGTCAGGCTCAAGATCAGTCCCCACACGTGCTGGACCACCGAGGCGGTGCAGTAGGCGCGCACATTGCAGACTGCTATTCCGCATTCGCGCGCGGCCACTAGATCCACGTTGTTGGTGCCGGTGGCCGCCAGCGCCACCAGTTTCAAGCGCGGCGCACCCGACAAAAGTTCACGGGTCAACTCGAGCTTATTCAGCAGTACGATATCCGCATCGCTGATGCGTTCGGCAATTTGCGTCTCGCTCGAGTCGTGCAGGATCAGATCGCCCGCCGCCTCGCGCAGCGCTCCAAGGTCGAGGTCGCCGTTCGAGACGGTGTCGTAATCCAGAAATACGGTTTTCAGCGGATGCGCACTCATGACGCGCTAGAATATGCGACCGAAATGAAAATTACCGCAGTACTCACTCTGATCGGCGTCAACGTGCTGGTCTACCTGTTGCAGCTTGCCCGCCCTGAGCAACTCGGAGATTTGCTGGCGTTGTGGCCGCTGCAGCCTTTCGAAGGCCACGTGTTCTTCCGGCCTTGGCAGATCGTCACTTATTCCTTTCTGCATGACACCCGTAACCTCGCTCACCTGGGGTTCAACATGCTTGGACTATGGATGTTCGGCGCGGAGATTGAGCGTTATGTCGGTCCGGCGCGTTTGCTGGCCTGTTACTTCGCTTCGGTGGTAACGGCGGCTCTGGCGCAATTGCTGGTTCCGTTTGTCGCCGCGGTCCCGTACGGCCCAACCCTGGGTGCGTCGGGCGGCGTCTTCGGCCTGCTGCTGGCATACGCGGCATTGTTTCCGCATCGCAAAGTCGTGCCTTTGATTCCGCCGATTCCAATGCCGGCGTGGCTGTTCGCGACGATCTATGCGGGCATCGAGCTTTTCTTGGGTGTTACCGGAACGCTGTCGGGCATTGCGCATTTCGCGCACTTGGGCGGCATGGTCGGAAGCGCCCTGGTGATCATGCAATGGCGGGCGAGTGCCCGTAAAACCCGCAAGGCCTGAACGATGAACTTTAGAACTCTGATCATAGCTCTCGGTGCGCCAATGCTCGCGGCAGCCGTCGTTCCGGCCCATGCCGAGTGGGTGACCCGCGTCACCGACGGCATCATGGGTACGCGCATCACCGTGGAACTGTGGTCGGAAGACAGGCCGAAGGCCGAAGCCGCCATCGATGCGGTGCTCGACGAAATGCGGCACATCGATGAGTCGATGAGTACGTACAAACCCACGAGCGAAGTGTCCTTGGTCAACGACAAGGCCGCCGATGGTCCGATGCACATCAGCAAGGAACTCTTCGACCTGCTGGTGAAGGCCAAGGAATACTCCGTCATCACCGACGGCGCCTTCGACATCACCTATGCCAGCGTCGGCTACATGTACAATTTTCCGAAGCACATTAGGCCGGATGAGGCGCAGATCGCCAAGGCGCTGCCCGCGGTCGACTACCGGCATGTGATTCTCGACCCGAAGAATCAGACCGTGCAGTTTTCCCAGAAGGGCGTGCGCATCGATCTGGGCGGCATCGCCAAAGGCTATTCGGTCGACTGCGGCATCGATGTCTTGAAGGCGCGCGGAGTGACGCGCGCGTACGTGTCAGCGGGCGGCGACAGCCGGATTATCGGCGATCGTTTCGGCAAGCCCTGGATGGTGGGGATCCGCGATCCGCGCAAGGGCGAAGGCGAGGTCATTGCCAGCATTCCGCTCGTGGACGCGGCGATCTCCACGTCCGGCGATTATGAGCGCTTTTTCGATGAGGGCGGCGTTCGCTACCATCACATCATCGACCCGCACACCGGCCACTCCGCCAGCAAGGTGCGCAGCGCGACCGTGATTGGGCCTTATGCCACGCGCACGGACGGATTGTCGAAGACGGCATTCGTATTGGGACCGGAGAAGGCCATGGAGATTTACAATCGCATCGACGACATCGACGCCATCATCGTCAAGCTCGATGGCACTGTGATTTACTCGAAGGGCATGCAGCGCGGCAAGGCGGGCGCGCCGCCGCCGCATTAGCCGCGCCGCGCATCAGCCTCGGCGCTCATCGAAAGGCGATGATTTTCGCCTCTTCACAGGCATTCAAATAGTCGCTGACGATGTTCACCGAGATCGGCCCGAATTCGGCTGACACCGCGTCTCTGATGTCGGCGACCGAGCGCTTGCCGTCGACGAAATTGACGATTTCATAGGCGTAAAGGGCGCTTTTGTCTTGAACATTGACGAACCGGCTCGAGCCGGTGCTCAAGAGCAGGATCTTGTGCAACCGCTCCTCCCCGAGACGATCGCGCAGCACGTCGTCGTTCTGAAAGGTCAGCGGCCCAAACTCGCCGACGCGACGCGGTACTCGCGCCGCCTCCGCCGTCGCGCGCCAGGCCGGTGTCCAATTTGAATCGTGCGATCCTCGCGCTGCTGCGGCTTGGATCAACCAGCCATTCAAGGTTGCTGCTTGGGCTTGCAGCGCCTCAGCGGACGAGGCCAGCGCCTGCGGATGGCTGTGTGTGTACACCCCGAAGGACCGCAAGCCGGCCTGCTCGCGGCGAAGCAATTGCGTCAAGAGATTGCGGGCCTCGAACAGCGCCTCCTCCGGCTTGAGTTCAGGCTGCTGAGTGAGCAGCAGCGCACGGTTGAAGCCCTGGGCCAATCGTTGCTGTGCTCGCGCGGCTAAAAACGGCAGCACCAAAGCCGCATTGGCCGCATCCGCGGTGGCGAAGCTGTAGCCGGACGCCGCACCCAGGAGCGCGACCCGGCGCAGTTTGGTGGGGTCGATCTCCAGCAGTGTGTCGTGATCCGTATGAATGTAAATATCCGGCCAATCGCGCAGATACAGTGAGGGCACGGCGATGGTGGAGGAGTCATAGTCATCGTGATCGCTGCCCTCGGCGTAGGGTGTCTCATCGACAAAGAATGCGTTGCGCGTACCTGAGGCGCCGTCTCGATTTTCGAGGACAGCGGCCTCCTCGTGACTGCCATCCTCGGCGTAGACCGTCGCGCCGTCTTTAATGGTCTCGGCCAGTTCCGCACCAATGTCGGTGACGAAGGTCGGCAAGGACCAGGGGGTCTGCGTCACATGCAGGACGGATTTGTTCTTGAACAGATCCCCGCCCACCATATCCATGTGGATATCGGCGCGCATCGAGGCCCTGATGTCGGGGTGCCGGCTCAAATAAGCCATGGTGCCCTCGACTTCCGGACCCCAGATGAAGCGCAGCGTTCGCTGCGGGCGTTTCAGGCTGCCGTTGCTGATCAGACGGGTCAGCACGCGCGCGGATTCCAGAATGGTGACGCAACCGCTGCCATTGTCGTTGGCGCCCGGCCGCTGGTGATCGAGGTGACAGCTATAGACGATCTCGCCCGCGGCTGGATCGGTGCCGGGAATGGTGCCGGTCACCACCGTCCAATGTCCGGGCCCGACTTCCGCCTTGACATGTGCGCCCAGCAGCACCGGGTGCCCGGCGGCGATTTGCGCGCGCAGATCGCTTGCCGTTGCGCGCGACACCATGAAGGCAAACCCTTGCGGCAGCGAGCCGTCCAAGTGGCCCCAGCGCACGATGCTGGTGTCGAGCCCCGACCAGGCCGTGCTCTGATTGGGCATATCGCTGACAATCCCGGCCGCGCCGAATTTCGCCACCGCCAGACGCTGCACCATCGACAGCACGCCGTCGGCGAGCACGATTTTGCCGCGTACATCCTTTCCAGCGTAGTCCGATTCCGAGGTTCCCGAGCCCACATCGATGAGCGGCGCCTCGACATCGGCGCTGTGGCTGTAGTCGGCCAGCCGAATCGGGTCGGTCGACCAATCGCCCAACAAGGTGTGCTGCGGTTCGATCTGCCACAGCCGCGCGCCCTCGACGGTCCAGGCAATGTGCGAGCGCATCAGACCGTATTCGATCTTGCCGTCGATCGGGAATTGCTCGGCATGCACATCTTGCAAGCCGTATTCCTGCGCCCGCCCCAGCATGAAATTCGCCGCTTGATCGAACTCAGGGGTCGCCGGAACGCGGTGCAATCGGGTCAAGGCGCGCAGGTTTTCGAAGGGTGCGGTGCCGCTGGCCTCGTGGCGCAAGTTCGACCAATCGGTATCGGACAGAAAGGGATGCTGAGCCCAGGCGGCGGAGGACTGAATGACGCAGAGAATGGCCACGCCCGTACTTGCGCAAAGAATTCGAATCACGGTAATCCCCCGATTGGCAGGCCGCCAAGGATACGCGATCGGACGGGTAAACTCGGCAGAAAGGCCAAGCCTTCAGGGCGCAAGGGAATAAAATGGCGTCCCCGTGAGTCTTAACACTATGGATGACAAGCGCGCTCGGTTTGAGGGGCAGGTGTTGCCTCACCTCGACGCCGCGTATCGGTTCGCTCGGTGGCTGTGCCGCACCGGGGAGGCCGATGACGTGGTGCAGGACGCCATTTTGCGGGCCTTTCGCGGATTCGATGCCTTGAGGGGCTCCGATGCAAAAGCGTGGCTGTTGACCATCGTGCGCAATTGCCATTTGACGGCGGCGAAACAGCAACAGCGGCGGGCATTTGTACCGCTTCCCGAAGAGCACGATGCAGACGATGGTCACGCGATGATAGCGAACGATGCGAATCCGGAGAGCGAGACGATCATTTCCGACCAAAAGCAGGTGCTCGAGCGACTCGTGGCCTCCTTGTCCGAGGAGCACCGCACCGTGTTGATGCTGCGGGAAATAGAGGAAATGGATTATGCGCAGATCGCGGCCGTCACCAACGTGCCGATCGGCACGGTGATGTCGCGCTTGGCGCGCTCGCGCGCCGCCCTCAAGGCCAAATGGCTGCAGGAAGTGGAAGGAGAGCCGCGTGCAGTGCGCTGAATCGCTTCGGGTGCAGGCCTATTTCGACCGCGAAGTCGATGCGGTTTCGGCGGCTGAGATCGAGCGGCATGTTGAGCATTGCGCTGCGTGCCGT
>DATNKC010000517.1:0-2373 GCA_035603615.1 Steroidobacteraceae bacterium
GCATGCAGAAGTCGAACCTTGAGAAATTGACGCTTTGGCGCCAATAGGCAAAAGCGTTGCTCGAGGAACCTCCCATCGCCAGGTTCGTAACCTCGGAGACCATGGGATGTTGCCGCAAGGCATGCACATAACCATTGGCGAAGATCGCATTGGACGTACAAGTACGCACAATCTGATTGCTGGGTATTCTGGGTTACTGAGGTGGCCGGCTTCGTCTGACCGGCGTTTCGCTTCCGATAGATGGATCTTCTGCCGGTTGTTGACGTGGTTGCCGTTGCGAGGGCGTCGCGTGCGGATTCCAACGATGCCGTCCGGTCATACCGAACTGAAGGCGTCCACCTATTCTGATCTGATGCCGTCCACCTTTCTGAGGTGATGGCGTCCAGGTGGTGTCGTCTCGGCAGGTCGATTTGGCTCATGTCATGAGTGACTGATCCGGGTCAAGCAGAAGCTCTCGGCTTGCGCAGGCTCTCGCCGCTCAGCTCGACGCGATAGGCGTTATGAATGATGCGATCGAGGATCGCATCGGCCAGAGTCGGATTTCCCACGAGCTCGTACCATCGGTCGACGGGAAGCTGGCTGGTGATGATCAGCGAGCCGGCATTGTAGCGATCTTCGACGATCTCCAGCAGATCGCGCTGCTGCTCGGGCAGCAGCGGTTCCGGACCCCAATCGTCGAGAATGAGTAGGTCGACGCGACCGAGCTGACGCATCAACTTGGTGTAACGACCATCACCACGCCCCAGAGCCAGCAGGGTGAACAGGCGAGGGACGCGCTGATACAGCACCGAGAGGTTTTCCCGGCATGCCTTGAAGCCGAGGGCGCAAGCCAACCAAGATTTGCCTACGCCGCACGGACCAGTCAGGAGGCAGTGGCGATGCTCATGGATCCAGTCGCAGCCGGCGAGCTTCAAGAATAGCGTGCGGTCGAGGCCGCGGGCTGCTCGGTAATCGATATCCTCCACGGAGGCGAGATGGCGCAGCTTGGCGGTCCGGGCGCGTGCCTCGAAGCGCTTCTGCTGCCGCAGGGTCATCTCGTGCTCGAGCAGGATGCCGAGCCACTCCATATGGTCGAGAGCACTGCTTTCAGGGTTGGCCATCAGATCGCGCAGGCTCTTGGCCATGCCCTCCAGGCCGAGCTCGCGCAATCGGTCGATGGTTGGATGTTGCAGCAACGTTGTTCTCCTCAATGGTAGTAGCGGGAACCGCGGATGTTGGCGTGCAGGATCGGTGCGCCGTCCGCGGTGAGCGGCGCCGTCTTGCCATCGAGCCTGTGCTCGATGATGGAGGCGACGCTCTGGTAATTGAGCGCGCCGATCTCGACCGCGCGGACGGAAATCGCCTCCGCTCGGACGGCATCAATGCCGCGGTAGAGGCGCAGGATGCCCAGGCAAGTGCGGAACCCCTGCTCCGGATGTGGCCGCCGGGCCAGCACGGCGATGATCAGCGCCTCGGTGTTGGGACCAATCGCCCGCGCCTGGCTCTGGAAGCGCTCGGGGTTCCATTCGGAATACAGCCGGTGCGCGCTCGGCATGTGGTCGGGCAAGGTGCCATGCCGTGGGCCGCCATAGCGCCGGGCGTGTGCCGCAACACGCTGACCGCGGTGGAACACCTCCACCGTGCGCTCGGTCAACCGTGTCTCAACCTGTTGGCGGATCAGGGTGTGCGGGACGGAGTAGAAGAACCCAGCGACCTCGATGTGATAGTCGATGCCAACCCTGGCAAACGCCCATTCGGCGTACTCGTGATCGGTGTCGGGCAGCGGTCGCATCACCGGGCGTTCGATCGTCTCGAACAGCTCCCGCCGGCTGACCCCGAGACGGCGCATCACCCGCCCGTTCAACTGCACCAGAATCTCGGTGATCGCCGCGTTGCATTCGGCGAGAGAGAAGAACTTCAGGTTGCGCAGTCGGCCCAGCAGGTAGAACTGAGCGATGCGTACTCCAGCTTCAACTTTTGCTTTGTCTTTCGGATGATACGGCCGTGCTGGCAGAATGCCGACACCGTAATGTGCCGCCATGGCGCCGTAGCTGCGATTGACCTCGGGATCATAGAACGAGGCCCTGTGCACGCCGCTCTTGAGATTGTCGGGCACCAGCAGACGGGGCCTCGCACCCCAGAACCGGAACATCCGCACATGCGCGCCAATCCAGTCCGGTAAGCCCTGCGTCCAGGTTGCCTCCGCATAGGTGAGATTGGACGCGCCCAGCACGCTGACGAAGATCTCCGCCTCGCGCACCACGCCGGTCGCCGCATCGATGATTGGGATCTTCTTGCCCGAGAAGTCGACGAAAGCCTTGTCGCCGGCGACATGGGTCTGTCGCATGCTGGGCGACAGTCGGTGCTCGAACTCCCGGAACAATTGGCAATATC
>DATNKC010000518.1:0-3257 GCA_035603615.1 Steroidobacteraceae bacterium
AGCGAGCGGCTTAATCGCCGCTACATGTGGCCCACATGGGCTTCCGGGTAGGTCGCTTGAGCTGCGCGGTGACGCGTATGCCAGAGGAATGACTGTCCAAGACAGAACCCGGCTTATCGGCCGACTCTTTTTTACACGCTGACGCGTGAACTGTTCCCCGGGGCCTTAAGAAGGCCCCGTCCGGAAGCGCGGCCGAAAAACCAAAGAAAGTGCGTTCGCGCCCCACACTTGCCTTGACCTTGGCGGTTCAACTAAGAAAAATCGCACGTTAGAAGCAGGATCGCCGAATTTCGCGGAAGATCGCGACATTTGCTACGTGCGGTTCTTTTTACAAAAAACTCCTAAGGGATTGATTCCCCTCACCCCTGTAATCGCAGCGCGCCACCACTGGTCAAAATGTGACCTAAGTCACTGTCGGGGCGGGTTTTTTTTACCATAAGGCGTTGACAGTGCTCTCCTTCGATCCCTATAGTGGTGACCGGTGGGAAATTGTGGGAGAAAATGGGTTTTCGGACCCTTAGAAAAATGTTCCGGGGTGCCAACAAACTAACTCTCGATGTGAAAGGCCGGCTGGTGATGCCTACCCGCTACCGAGAGCGCCTGCAGGAGCGCTGTGGTGGGAATTTGGTGATTACGGTCGACAAGGACCGGTGCCTGCTGCTCTACCCCCTGCCGGACTGGGAGGACATCGAGCGCAAGCTCAACAAGCTGCCGACCCTGAACCCTCAGGTGAGGCGCTTGCAGCGCCTGATGATTGGTCACGCCACGGATCTGGAACTCGATTCACACGGACGTGTGCTGTTGCCCGCCAATTTGCGGGAATTCGGCGGATTGACGCGCGATGCCATGTTGATCGGGCAGGGGATTCGATTCGAATTGTGGGATGAGGCGCGCTGGAAAGAGCTCAGCGAAGAATGGTTGGCGAGTCCGGAGAGCACCACCGACTTGCCGGCCGAACTCGACACGCTGTCGTTCTAGCGGTCGGTGCGGTGGAAGAGAGTGCGGGGGTTCACACGGCGGTCCTGTTACCCCAGGTACTGACGGCGTTGAACATTCAGGCGGGTGGCACCTACATGGATGCCACGTATGGCCGAGGCGGACATGCAGGGGCGATTTTGGAGAAGCTCATCGCGAACGGCCGACTGATCAGTCTCGATCGTGATCCCGAGGCCGTCGCGGCGGCCCGAGCCCGCTTCTCAGCCGATCCGCGCTTTTCGATTTTTCTCGCGCCCTTCTCGGCGCTCGCCGCCGTCGCCGATCAGGTTCGGCCGGGACTCAAGCTCGACGGCATTCTGTTCGACCTCGGCGTCTCCTCGCCGCAGATCGACGATGCATCGCGCGGCTTCAGCTTCATGCAGGACGGCCCTCTCGATATGCGCATGACGGCGGGCGAGGGGATGAGCGCCGCGGACGTGGTCAATGGGGCGCCGCTCGAGGAGCTGATCCGCATATTTCGTGAATTCGGCGAGGAGCGCATGGCGCCGCGCATTGCGCGCGCCATCGTCGCCGATCGGCAGGCCAAGCCGTTCGAGCGCACGCTGCAGCTCGCCGAGATGATCGCGCGCGTTGCCCGCAGCACCGAGCGGCACAAGCATCCTGCGACGCGTGTTTTCCAGGCGCTGCGCATCTACGTCAACGGCGAGTTGAAGGAACTCGAGACCGCACTCGACGCCGCGCTCGAGCGCCTGGCGCCGCACGGCAGACTGGCCGTGATCAGTTTTCACTCGCTCGAAGATCGCATGGTGAAGCAGTTCATGCGGCGTCACTCGCTGGCCGATCCCATGTATGCCGGCCTGCCCAATATCCCTGTGCACGCGCAGCCGAAGCTGCGCCTGGTCGGTAAAGCTCAAGAAGCCGACGACAACGAAATCTCCCTCAATCCCCGCTCGCGCAGCGCGCACTTGCGCGTCGCCGAACGTCTCGATCAAGGAATTGCAGCATGAAATATCGCCGCTGGCTGCCGCTCGTTTTGCCGGTGTTATGGTTGGCCGTATTGGGGTCCGCCGTGCAGGTGATTTACGAGCGCCACAAGGCGCGCGATATGTTCGTGCGGCTCGAGAAACTCAACGCCGAACGCGACTCGCTCGACATCGAGTGGGGCCGCTTGCAGCTCGAGCAAAGCTATTGGTCCTCGCATGCCTTCGTCGAACGCGTGGCCAACTCCAAATTGCGGATGAACATCCCGCAGACTCGCGATGTGAGGATCGTCCGCCCGTGAAATTGCGCCCCGGCGAAAACCAGCGACCCGCGAAATCTTACCGCTGGCGCTCCGCGGTGGTATTAGGCCTGGTGGTGCTGGGCGCGATCGGCCTGGCCGCGCGCGCCGTCGAACTGCAACTGCTCGATCACGGATTTCTCGCCAAGCAGGGCGACGATCGTTCCATGCGGGTGGTGAAAATCGCAGCACACCGCGGCGCGATCACCGATCGCAACGGCGAACCGCTGGCGGTGAGCACGCCGGTGGACAGTGTCTGGGTCAATCCCCAGGAACTTAACGAAAACATCGATCAATTGCCAAAGCTCAGCAAGGCGCTCAAGGAGGACCAGCAGACCCTGGCCCGCCGCATCACCAGCAACCTCGACCGCGAATTCCTGTACCTGGAACGCCACATGCCGCCGGAGCAGGCCGCCCACATCAAAGCTTTGGGAATCCCCGGCGTGTACCTGCTGCGCGAGTACCGTCGTTACTACCCCGCGGGTGAGGTGTCGGGGCATGTCGTGGGATTCACCACCGTCGATGACAAGGGCCAGGAAGGATTGGAGCTTGGCTTCGAGCAATTGTTGAACGGCGAAGACGGTGCGAAACGGGTCATTCAAGACTCGTACGGCCGCTACGTCGAAAATGTCGAAAGCATCCGTGCGCCGCGGCCGGGCCGCGATCTGGTCACCAGCATCGACCTGCGGATCCAATATCTGGCTTACCGGGAATTGAAGGCGGCGATGGCCGAATACCGCGCGCACGCCGGCTCCATCGTGGTCGTCGACGTCGATACCGGTGAAGTGCTGGCGATGGTGAACCAGCCCTCCTACAACCCCAACGACCGAGATCAGCTCAAGCCCGCGTTGTATCGCAACCGCGCCGCGACCGATATTTTCGAGCCCGGCTCGAGCGTCAAACCCTTCATCATGGCCGCTGCGTTGGCCTCCGGGCAGTACCACCCGGACAGCGTCGTGGACACCTCGCCAGGATTCTTCAAGGTCGGCAACAAGGTCGAGGAGGACGAACACAATCTTGGTGTGATTGATTTGGCCACGAT
>DATNKC010000519.1:0-2200 GCA_035603615.1 Steroidobacteraceae bacterium
GATCGTGAATCGCTACTACGGTCGCTCCGAGGATGCGGAATTTGCGGGGGACCCTGGCTTTATGCAGCATTTGCAGAACCGCCTGCCGCTCTATAAGCAATGGTTCGTGGAGGCCGCGGAACAAAGCAGCCAGGACTGGCGCTTGTTGGCCGCCATCGGATATCAAGAGTCGAAATGGAATCCCAGCGCTTCCTCATCGGCTGGGGCCCGAGGGCTGATGCAGTTGACCGCCGAGACGGCCACCGAAACGAAGGTGACGGACCTGTCGGACGCTCGACAAAGCATTTTTGGCGGCGCCCGTTACTTCCGTCAGGTGTACGAGAAGATTCCCGCGCACGTTCCCGAACCGGATCGCACCTGGTTCGCGCTCGCCGCCTATAACATTGGTTACGGGCACGTCGAGGATGCACGCGTTTTGGCGCAAAAGGCCGGCCGCGACCCGGACTCCTGGCAGGATGTGCGGTCCTTTCTGCCGTTGCTCGAACAGGAGCGCTGGTATACGCAAACTGAAAACGGTTATGCGCGAGGATGGGAACCCGTGCGCTACGTCGACAACGTTCGCAGCTACCGAGATCTACTGGAATGGGTCTGGGGAGATGGTCCTCGCGCGCCCATCTTGAACTAGCGGCGGCTTTCGAAGAATTGCCGCAGCAGACCCGCGGCTTCTTCGCAGCACACGCCACCGAATACGTCCAAGCCATGCGCAAGCCGCGCCTCCCGCGGCAGATCGATGACGCTACCGCAGGCCCCTGCTTTGGCGTCCCAAGCACCGAATACCACCCGCGCTACGCGCGCGTTGAGCACCGCTCCCATACACATGACACAAGGTTCCAACGTCGCATACAGCGTGGCTGAGCCGAGTCGATAATTACTGAGCGCCGCGGCACCCGCGCGCAGAGCAATGATCTCCGCATGAGCGGTCGGATCATGGCTGGCGATGGGCCGATTCCAACCCTCCCCGATGATTTCGTCGTTCAGCACCAACACCGCGCCGACCGGGACTTCGCCCTCCTCTGCGGCTCTCTGCGCGAGCAGCAGCGCGCGCTGCATGAATTCGCTATCGCCGGTGGGCTTCATGGCGCCGCCGCCGCGGCCCGTCGTCGAGCGGCAAAGCGCACAACAAAGATCGCGATGTACAACAAAAAGAGCGCCGCGGCACTGTAGCTTAAGGAATTGTGGATGCCGATGCTGGCGCCGAGAAGACCGACGCTCAAGCCGCTGAAGGTCCGCATTCCGTTTGCGGACATGGCAAATACGCCAATGACTCGCCCGCGAATCTCGGCAGGCGCGTTCAACTGCACCAAGGACTGCGCCATTGAATTAAATCCGAGCTCGACGAATCCCGCAACGAACAACAAAGTTATGGCGAGGACATAGTTATGCGATTGCGCAAAACCGGCCAGCGCGCAGCACCAGAGCATCGCGAGGATATAGGCGGTTTTAACCTTCGGCGGAAGCAGACCGCGGCTTTCCAGAATCAATCCCGCGATGAGGCCGCCCGCCGCGTCCGCCCCGAGCAATATGCTGTATGAGAAATCCGCCGCACGTTCGTGTCCCAAATCAAGGGCGAATCCCGGCATCTGCGCCTGGTAGGCGTTGCCGATAAAAAAAGCCGACGCGCCGACCAACAGGGTCATCGACAACAACACCGGATTATGGCGCACCACGTTCATGGTCGACCAAATGTCTTTGAAACCCCGAATTCCCGGCGGTCGCGGCGCGGCCGCACGATCAGGACCGTAGGGCGCCTTGATCAGCCATACGAACATCGGGGCATAGATGAGCGCATTAATGAATATTCCGTTCACTGGGCCCACTGCCAACAGCAGCAAGCCGCCAACTGCGGGGCCCACCAAAAATGCCAGGTAACGCCCGGTCGCATTGAGCCGCACCGCGCTCGGCACCAGTTCCGCCCCGACAATGCGGTGAATCAGCACCTGCGAAGCGGGCATCCAGATGACGCCGGCCATGCCGTGAACAACCAACAACACCATAGCCTTCCATTGCTGTGTCGAGTCCGTCGCAAACATCACACCCCATCCGATGGATACGCCCATGAACAGCAGCATTCCAATCTGAATCAGGCGGCGGATATCGAACCGATCAGCCAAAGCGCCCGTGTAGGCGGCAAAAAGGAGGTATGGGGCCCAATGCGAGATGACCGCGAAGGCCCCGAGCGCGGGGGAGTGAAATTTTTGAA
>DATNKC010000520.1:0-2613 GCA_035603615.1 Steroidobacteraceae bacterium
TTGGCTGAAGAGTATACCGACGGCGAATTTGCACGATTCGCTCTGGGTCGAAGTGTCCCGGCGCGCGATTCGCACCCGGGTATGGAACTACGAAGATTTTCGTTGCAACTACGAATCCGTTCGTAGTAACCTCGCTTCATGGAGAAATCACCGACCCCGAAGCCCACCGTAATGGAGCTGGCGATCCTGCGCGTCCTCTGGGAGCGCGGACCCTCCACCGTACGCGAAGTCTGCGACGTCCTGGATAGCCAGAAATCCACCGGCTACACGACGGTTCTGAAATTGCTGCAAATCATGACCGTGAAGGGCATGGTGGTTCGCAACGAGGAGGCGCGGGCTCATGTGTACGTGGCGCGGCAACCGGCCGAGAGCACGAAGCGGCAACTCGTGAGTGATTTGGTGCAGCGCGCGTTCGCGGGTTCGGCGAGTCAATTGATGATGCACGCCTTGTCGGGGAAGAAAACGTCGCGCGATGAAATCGAAGAGATTCGCCGCATGTTGGACGAGCACGAGAGGAAAACCAAGTGACTAATCCAGAAACAATACGAGTGTTGGGCTGGTGTTTGCTCCACTTTGTTTGGCAAGGAGCGGTGCTGGCGTTGGTTCTATGCGCCTTGCTGTCGCGTCTGCGCAGCCCGCAGGCGCGTTACGCCAGTGCCGTGTGCGCATTGGTCGCGATGATGGTTATTCCGTTCGTCACGTTCGCCATTTTGAAACAATCCCCGGAATCCATCCGGCAGTTCCCCATGGGCGGATTTGCGGAGATGGGAAATGCCCTGGAGGCCGTACAGCCAAGCGCGGCACCGGCGCATGAGCCGCCCGCGTTATTCGCCTCGCACACCGCCCCAATAGATTGGCTGAGCTATGCCGTTCTCGCCTGGTTTGCGGGTGTTTATATGTTCACGCTGCGCACCTTGGGCGGGTGGATGCTGTTGATGCGCTTGCGTCGGCAGCGCGCGGAAGCCATTGCGGGCGATTTGCTCGAGACTTGTCTCGCGTTGCAGCGGCGACTGGGTGTTTCCCGCGCGGTGCGCTACGTGTGCTCGAAGGCGGCCGAGTCGCCCGCCGTATTTGGCTGGTGGCGGCCGGTGGTGGTGCTGCCGCTGTCGGCACTCGCCGGCCTATCGCCCTGGCAGGTCGAGGCGATCATTGCTCACGAGTTGGCGCACATCAAACGGTGGGATCTGTTGGTCAACGCATTTCAAATCGCCACAGAAACTCTGCTGTTTTACCACCCCGCGGTGTGGTGGGTGAATCGGGTGATCCGCAACGAACGCGAACACTGCTGCGACGATGTCGCGGTGCAGGCCTGCGGCAACGCGCACGACTACGCCCGCGCGCTGGCGCAACTCGAGGAGTCGCGCTCGGCGTCGGTGTGGGCGATGGCCGCCAATGGCGGCGTGCTGACCTCGCGCATTGGCCGGTTGCTTGGGCTCAATCGCGCTGCGCGCAGCATGTCGGTGGCCGGGATGGCCGTCATCGGGGGTCTGTGCGTCGCCGGTGTGCTGCTGGCAGGCACCACGGTCGCGCAGTTTCAAAGCGCCGCGCCGGCGGTGCCGGCCATAACAGCGATCGAGCCGATGGATCCTGTACCGATGGCGCATGGGTCAGTGCCGCATGAGTTCGTCGCGCCGCACGTGCGGATGGTCTCTCATGTGCATCTTGCCCGGCTCGAGGCACCCGCCGCCGTCGGGCGTCGCGCCAAAGAGTCTGTTTCTCAAGATGCCCCCGCCGAGCAACGCGGTTCGTACATCGAAGGCCTGCAATCCGCGGGATTGAAGGATCTTACAGTCGATGAAATCATCGCCATGAAAATTCATGGCGTCACTCCGGATTACATTCGCGAGCTGCGCGCCGCCGGCATTGAGGCCAGCAGTCCGGAACTGGTGTCCTTGAAGATCCACGAGGTTACGCCGGACTATATTCGCGGTCTCTCGGCAGCGGGCCTGACCAACTTGCACGTGCATGACTACTTGGCCGCGAAAATTCAGGGAATCACGCCGGAATTCATTCAAGCAATCCGTAGTCACGGATTCAAGGACTTGACCCTCCGGCAGTTGATTGCATTGAAAATGGCCGACATCTCATAAGGGGCATCTGATTCATGCGTATTCCACCTGTTTTCGCGGTGCTGGCGTTGCTGTCGCCGATCGCTTTTGGTGCGGTCCAAAATGGCAGTTGGAGCCTGGGCCCAAGCGATCAGCCGGGCAGCGTTGAATTTTCACTGCAAAGCTCGGAAGGCAACGATCACTACAGCACCTCCTCGACGTGGAAACTGGCGGATTTGCGCGGCCTCGACTGGGCAGCGGCCGCGAAGCACGATGTGAGCTTCGCCATCGCGCGCGACGCCGGCACGGTCGATTGCAAAGGATTCGTTCAGGATCAGCGCGGCGCGGGGCTGTTCACATTCCAACCGAACCCGCAGTACCGCCCGGAAATGGCCAAGCTCGGCTTTGAGTTCGATGATAGAGAACTCTTTTCAGCGACGTTATTCGATGTCAGCTTCGATTTTGCGCGCACCATGAAGAGTGCGGCGGTGCGCGGCTTGGATGCCGGCAAGTTGCTGGCGTTTCGAATTCACGGTGTTACACCGCAGTTCGTCCGCGACCTGCG
>DATNKC010000521.1:0-8316 GCA_035603615.1 Steroidobacteraceae bacterium
CGTATCCGCGGTCATGCTGGCGCACCTCGATCAACTGCGCGGCTACAAATTGGGCGGCGTTGACTACGTGCCGGTGCCGGTGGTGCCGGAGCTGCTGCGCGCCAAGGTCAGGGTATTCGTCGATCTGTACCGCAAAACCCGGCAACTCGAGCAATTCAACGCGGACCTCGAACGTCGCGTGGAGGAGCGGACCGCGGAATTGCGCAAATTCAATGAGGAATTGGAGCTACGGATTGAAGAGCGCACCCGCGAACGTGAGCTGGCGTTGGCGCAGCTGTTCGAGGCGCAAAAAATGGACACGATAGGGCGCTTGACCGGCGGCGTCGCGCATGATTTCAATAATCTGCTGATGGCCGTGCTGGGCAGCCTGAGTTTATTGGAAAAGAAACTGCCGGATGATCCGCAAATCCGCCGGCTGCTGCAAAATGCCATTCAAGGCGCCGATCGCGGCAAGGCCTTGACTCAGCGGCTGTTGGCTTTTTCACGCCGGCAGGAACTGAAACCCCAGGCGGTGGATTTTGCGCAGCTGGTCAACGGCATGGAGGAGCTGCTGAAACGCGCCGTGGGCCACGGAATTACATTCAGCAGCGAATTCCCGAGTGATTTGCCGCCGCTTCTCGTGGATGCCAATCAGCTTGAGTTGGCGCTGCTCAACGTGGCATTGAACGCGCGCGACGCGATGCCGGATGGCGGCAACGTAAAAATCACCGCACGAGCCGATCGCGTGCCGGCGTTGGATGCCGCGAACGGCCGGTCAGGCAACGGATTCGCGAGGGCGCGCGCGCCCGGCGCCGACAGTCCGTCCTTGCCGCCGGGCGAGTACATCCGAATCACCATCGTCGACACCGGCGTCGGCATGGATCAGGTGACGCTGGCCAAGGCGACGGAGCCCTTCTTCACCACCAAGGGCCCCGGCAAAGGCACGGGATTGGGCTTATCCATGGTGCAGGGTTTGGCGGCGCAGTCAGGCGGTCTGCTGCGTATTCACAGCGAGCCGAACGAAGGCACTGTCGTTGAATTATGGCTGCCCAAAGCCGGCACCGCCGCCGCGGCGCACGTGCGCGCGCCGGAATCGACGACGGCGTTCAGGCCGGCCACCGAGCCCTGTACCGTGCTCATCGTCGATGATGATGTTTTGGTCATGACCGGAACGGCCGCGATGATTTTGGATCTCGGCCACACGGCAATCGAAGCACACTCGGGCGCGGAAGCGCTGGAGGTCCTGGGCTCCGGTCTCAAGGTTGATGTCGTGTTGACCGACCATGCCATGCCGGCGATGACGGGCCTGCAGCTCGCCGAATGCATTCACACCCGATTTCCGGGTTTGCCGATCATCCTGGCCACGGGCTACGCGGAATTGCCCGTCGATCCTTCCACCTTGGGGATTGCCAGGCTGGCGAAGCCGTGCACCCAGCACGAAATCGCGGCGGCGATTCACCAAGCCGTGCGGGCGAACGGCGCTTCGAATCGAGTGGCTTTGTCGGGAGCGGCCACTTAAGCTTTGCCCGATGAAGTTTTGCGTTTACGGGGCGGGCGCAATCGGCGGCTACCTGGCCGTGGAATTGGCGCTGTCCGGTCAAGAAGTGTGCGTCGTCGCGCGCGGCGCGCATCTTGATGCCATTCGAGAACGGGGACTGACGCTCCAAATTCACGGCGCGGAGAGAGTCGCCAAAGTGGCAGCCGATTCCGATCCCGCCGCTTTCGGCCCCCAGGACGTGGTGATATGCACCCTCAAGGCGCATCAGGCCTTCGAAAGTGCGCCGGACTTTGCGCCGCTGCTCGGGCCCGACACCAGCGTTCTGACTGCAATGAACGGCATACCGTGGTGGTACTTTTATAAGACCGGTGGACGGTTCGAGGGCCGACATCTGAACTCTGTCGACCCGGACGGTCGGCAATGGAACAGCATAGGACCGCAGCGCGCCATCGGCTGCGTGGTCGAGCCCGCGTGCGAAGTGATCGCTCCCGGCGTCATTGCGCACCGCCAGTTCAACCGCTTCATCATCGGCGAACCGGACGGCAGCCATTCGGCGCGAGTGCAGGAATTGAGCAGGGTCTTGACCGCGGCAAGCTTTGATGCGCCGGTACGCGACAACATCCGCTGGAATATTTGGTTGAAGCTCTGGGGCAATGTCTGCTTCAATCCCGTGAGCGCACTCACCGGCGCGACCTTGGGAGCCATGATCGGCGATCCGGAGCTCAAGGCCCTGTGCAAGACCATGATGCAGGAAACCCAGGCCGTCAACGAGGCGCTCGATGTGCATATTCCAACCGAGATGATGGATCGGCGGCTCGCGGGGGCCGCAGAGGCGACCGATCATAAGATGTCCATGCTGCAAGATCTGGAACGGGGACGAAGTCTTGAAATAGACGCGCTGGTCGGTGTGGTGCAGGAGCTGGGGCGGCTCGCCGCGGTGCGCACACCGATGGTCGATGCCGTGCTGGCCCTGATCAAGGCACGAGCCCGGGGTGCCGGACTCTACAGCGAACTCACAACGCACTAGCTTAAGGGTAGTATCGCGCACATGAAAACGGCCTATATCACCCATGCAGATTGTCTGCGCCACGAAATGGGCGCGGGGCATCCTGAATGTCCCGATCGATTGAACTCGGTCAACGCAGAGATGCGCGCTTCCGGATTGCTGGATGAATTGCGCTGTCTCGAGGCGCCACTGGCGCGCGCCGAGGATTTAAAGCGGGTGCATCGCGAAGCCTACGTGGACGCGGTCTTCGAGAATGCGCCCACCGAAGGCTACTTGCAGCTCGATCCTGACACCGCGATGAACCCGTATAGTTTGGCCGCCGCGCAACGCGCCGCCGGCGCCGGGGTGTTGGCGGTGGATGAACTGATGGCCGGGCGGTCAGACAACGCATTTTGCGCCGTTCGTCCCTGCGGCCACCACGCCACGCAAGTCCGGTCGATGGGCTTCTGCATTTTCAACAATATCGGCGTCGCCGCGGCCTATGCGCTGGAGAAGAAAGGCCTCGAGCGCGTCGCGGTCGTCGATTTCGATGTGCATCATGGCAACGGCACCGAAGACATGTTCAGTCCCCCGCACTGGCACAAGCGCGTGCTGATGACGAGTTTTTTTCAACATCCCTTCTACCCCTACAGCGGCACCGCCAACCCCGCCCCGAATATGATCAATATTCCCCTGGCCGCGGGCAGCGGCGGAGCCGCGGCGAAGAAAGCGGTGGAAGCGCATTGGCTGCCGGCGCTCGAGAGCTTCAAGCCACAGATGATTTTCATTTCCGCCGGATTCGACGCGCACAAGGAAGACCTGTTGGGCGGCATGGCGCTGGTCGAGGCCGACTATGAGTGGATGACGCGTGAATTGAAACAGGTGGCCGCACGGCATTCGCAGGGGCGTATCGTCTCCATGCTGGAGGGCGGCTATAATTTGTCCGCACTCGGCCGCAGCGCCGTCGCGCACGTCAGCGCGCTTTCGGAAGGCTCACCAGCTTAAGTGTAGAGTCTGCCCACGCTTTCGGCCACGCACACCGGCTTAGGCGAACCCTCGCGTTCAACGCTCACTTCGCTGATCAGCTGCACACCGCCTTCAATGGGTTCGAATGCCAGCAGCTTGAAATGTCCTCGCAGACGGCTATTGACGGGAACAGGTGCCGGGAAGCGCACGCGATTTAAGCCGTAGTTGACCGACATGCGCGCGCCGTCGACCTTGTGCGAGCTGCGAATGAACAGAGGCAGCAGGCTCAAGGTCAAGAATCCATGCGCTACGGTAGAACCGAACATGCCGGCCGCGGCGCGCACCGGGTCGACGTGAATCCACTGGTCATCGCCGGTGACGGCGGCAAATTGATCGATACGCGTCTGATCGATCGTGACCCAGTCGCTTACCCCGAGCGGCGAGCCGACCAACGCCTTTAGCTCTGCTACATTTTGATAGGTTTTCACCAAGCACCTCGCGTGAGCACCCGGCTATGATCGCACACCCCGGCCGGCTCCGGCGCCTCTGGAAAAGCGGCTTTTCAGCCTTATTTATAGGCAAGGTGCAATGTTAAAGGACATTTTGTGAATAAAGCTGTGTTGGGTGTGTATCCGGGTCCGAAGGCTCATTGGGTGGGGGATGGCTTCCCGGTGCGAAGCCTGTTCAGCTACGAGCAATTGGGACGGCACATCAGCCCATTTCTGTTGCTCGACTACGCGGCTCCAACGGTATTCGCGCCGGCAGCGCGCCCGCGCGGCGTGGGTGAGCATCCCCATCGAGGTTTCGAGACCGTGACCATCGTTTATCAGGGTGAAGTCGCGCATCGAGACTCCGTCGGCAACAGCGGCGTGATCGGTCCCGGCGATGTCCAGTGGATGACGGCGGCCGCCGGAATCTTGCACGATGAGTTTCACTCGCCTGCGTTCATGCGTCGCGGCGGCGCTTTGGAAATGGCCCAGCTTTGGGTCAACCTGCCCGCCCAGCACAAGATGGCGCCGCCTCGATATCAAGGTATTCTCAACGCGCAGATACCGCAGATCGCGCTGCCCGGTGGCGCCGGTACCCTGCGCGTCATTGCGGGTAATTATTCCGGGCAGCAAGGTCCCGCGGCCACTTTCAGCGAGCTGAACGTATGGGACGTGCGGCTGCAATCGGGAGCGGAAATTACGCTGTCGGTGCCCGCGGGGCATAACGCGGCGATCGCGGTGTTGCGCGGCGCCATCACAGCAAACGAATCGCGCGAGGCGAAAGATGCCGAGCTCGTGCTCCTGGAAGGCAGCGGCAGCGACATCCATATCGCCGCCGGGGCCGACAGCACAATCCTGGTCCTAAGCGGTGTTCCCATTGCCGAACCGATTGCAGGATATGGACCCTTCGTCATGAACACCCGGCAGGAGATCGAAACGGCGATGAATGATTTTCGCCTTGGAAAATTTGGCCAGCTGCCGCCGCTTGACCTCGGCG
This sequence comes from Steroidobacteraceae bacterium, assembly GCA_035603615.1. Classification (GTDB taxonomy): domain Bacteria; phylum Pseudomonadota; class Gammaproteobacteria; order Steroidobacterales; family Steroidobacteraceae; genus Bog-1198. Next base: position 4,914 of record DATNKC010000521.1, read on the forward strand.
CCGATTTGGCTATCGCCGGAACATAGCCCTTGGGGCCCAGGGGAGGTCGATAGGGAGCAATTTGACGTATACCGGTAAGAATATTGGTGCGTAGGAAACGCGGTGCTATGCTGCTAGCCTGAAGATTACGGCGATTTTTCGGGGCAGGCGATCGACACGTAACGACGTTGCAGCGTTGAGGCGGGCACTTGAAAGAGACAATACGCGGGTTTTTTTCGCCATCCCCCAATCGCATGCGGCGGCTTGGGGCATCGATTTTACTCGGTGCACTGGCGGCTTGGCCGCTTTGGACCGGGGCTACCGCTCCTCAGCTATCCCCGCCCACGACTCCCGTCGTTGATCCCATCGATGAGCTGACGGAAATCATGGTCGAAGCGCCAGAGCCGCGCTACGTATCGCCGACGCGCCGGGATCAGATTGGCCGCATTTGGGCGCCGGTGATGATCAATGGGCGAGGACCCTTCCGCCTGGTGCTCGATACGGGTGCAAGCCATAGCGCCATCACGGCCTTGGTCGCATTGGCGCTCGGCATCCCGACGGATCGTTCGCCGCCGGTCATACTGCGCGGCGTCACGGGGTTTGCCACCGTGCCGACCATTCGAGTCGACACCTTGAGTATCGGAGATGTGGCCGTCGATCAGACGATTCTGCCGATTGTTCCCGATGCACTCGGCGGCGCGGAGGGTGTGCTCGGCTCTGAAGGCCTGCTGGGCAAGCGCATCTTCATCGATTTTCGCCATGATCGAATCAACATCGCCTATTCAAAGAACGAGCGCTCGGCTCCCGGATTTGTCAGCGTGCCGTTCCACTCATTGCGCGGCACGCTGGTGGTTGTGGATGCCTTCGTGGGCCAGGTACGCTGCAAGGCCATCATCGACACGGGCGGTCAGGTTACGATTGCGAATCTCGCATTGAAGGATGCGCTGTCGCGTATTGGCGCGCCGCCGCGTTCCAAATACGACTCCATCATCGGCGCCACCAAGGATGTTCAGAGGGGCGAGCTGATGGACACCCCCGCCATTGGGCTCGGAGCCATTACCATTCATGACTCCGGTGTGACGTTCAGCGATCTCTATATTTTCAAGCAATGGCGGCTGACAAGCGAGCCGGCGATTTTGATCGGCATGGATACGCTGGGGCTGCTCGACACACTGATCATTGACTACCGGCGCCACGAGTTGCAGCTGCGCATGTTGAACGCGAGCTTATGATTAATAAACCGATCGTCGGCGTAGGGGTCTTGGTATTCGTGCTTGCGGCCACCGGTGTCTATTTCCTGCGGACCCGCAGTCAGCCATTGCCCGCTGCGCCAGCACCGGCGGCGGTCACCGCACCCGGAGCGCCGGAGCCGGGCATCGCCCATCCCTTGCCGGCAGGCGCCGGTAATCCGGCAACAGCGGGGCCATTACCGGAATTGGCCGATAGCGATGTGCCCCTGCGCGACGCGCTTGGCCAGATCGGCAGTGCGGATGCTGTTAAGGATTTTCTCGTGCCGCAGGATCTGATTCGCAAGATCGTAGTGACCATCGATAACCTGCCGCGGCAAAAGGTTGCGGTGGACAAGCGGCCTGCCAACCCTGCACCCGGTTCGTTTCTCGCCAATGGCGATGAATTGCATGCCACGCTCGATCAGCGCAATTTCGATCGCTACAAGCCGATGGTTGCGGCGATCAGTCAACTCGACGCCAAGCAATTGGGCGCGCTGTATATTCACTACTATCCGCTGTTCCAGCAGTCTTACCAGAACTTGGGTTATCCGAACGGTTACTTCAACGACAGGCTGGTGGAAGTCATCGACAATTTGCTGGCGACACCGGAACCCAAAGGGCCGATTGAGCTGGTGAGGCCCAATGTCATGTACGTCTATGCCGATTCGGCTCTCGAGGCGCGGCCCGCCGGACAAAAATTATTAATTCGAATGGGTCCGGAGAACGCCAAGGCGATCAAGGCTAAGCTGACCGAGTTGCGGGCAGTCATCACGGCGGGGCAGCTCAAGCACTAGCAGGGCGTGTTTGATCTAGCCGACCGATCGGCCCGTTCGGTGCATGCGATGCGCGGATTTCACAATAAAGCGGGGGAATGAGACATGGCTACGACATCCGCAGATGCAGGACTGCCGAAAAGCACGGCAGCGGCGCAGAGTAAATGGCTGGTCATCGGTGCATCTTCGTTGGGCACCGTGTTCGAGTGGTACGACTTTTATTTGTACGGCCTGCTCGTCAGCATCATCAGCGCGCAATTCTTTTCCGGCGTCAACGAGGTCACTGGATACATTTTCGCGCTGGCCGCCTTCGCGGCTGGTTTTGCCGTGCGGCCGTTCGGCGCCCTGGTGTTCGGGCGCCTCGGAGACTTGGTCGGACGCAAGCACACTTTTCTCATCACCATGGGGATCATGGGCGGATCGACGTTTGCGGTGGGATTGCTGCCGAGCTATGCGACCGCCGGGATGCTGGCGCCGGTTCTGCTGCTGACATTGCGTCTTTTGCAGGGGCTGGCATTGGGCGGCGAATACGGTGGTGCGGCGACCTATGTAGCGGAGAATTCGCCGCAGGGGAAACGCGGCCTGTTCACCAGCTTCATCCAAACGACGGCGACCTTGGGACTGTTCGGCGCATTGATCGTGGTGATAGCGACCCGCACCAGCCTCGGTGAGGACGCCTTCAAGTCGTGGGGCTGGCGCATACCGTTCCTGATTTCGGCCATTCTGCTCATCGTTTCGCTGTGGATACGCATGCAGCTGGCGGAGAGCCCGGTGTTCGTCAAAATGAAGACCCAGGGCACCACCTCGAAGGCGCCGTTGTCGGAGGCCTTCGGCCGCTGGGCCAATTTGAAAATCGTGATCATCAGCTTGTTGGGCGCGGTCATGGGGCAAGCGGTGGTGTGGTACACCGGACAGTTCTACGCGCTGTTCTTCCTCGAGCGCCAGCTGAAGGTCGATGGCGCCACCACGAATATTCTGGTCGCGATCGCGCTGGTGCTGGCCACGCCGTGTTTCATCTTGTTTGGCTGGCTCTCGGACAAGATTGGCAGAAAGCCCATTATCATGACCGGCTGCCTGCTGGCGATGCTGACCTACTTTCCGCTGTTCGGTGCGCTCACCCACTACGCCAATCCGGCGCTGTATGCGGCCCAATCGGCCGCGCCGGTCACGGTGATTGCGGATCCAAAGGATTGTTCCTTTCAGTTCGATCCGATCGGGAAGAATGCATTCGATTCAACTTCCTGCGATATCGCCAAGAACTTTCTCGCCAAGGCCAGCGTCAGTTACAAGAGCGAAGATGCCCCGGCGGGAACGGTGACGAAGATTCGCAGCGGCAGCGCCACCTTTGAGGCGCCGGATCCGAAGGTGCTGAAAGGCGCAGATCGCAAGGCCGCCATCGCGGCGTTTCAAAAACAGGTCAAG
>DATNKC010000522.1:0-16077 GCA_035603615.1 Steroidobacteraceae bacterium
GAGCGCGCGAATGGAAATGCCGTCGAGCATCACGGCGCCGGAATCCGCCTTCAGCAATCCCGCGAGCACCGACAGCAGCGTCGACTTGCCCGCCCCGTTTGCCCCGATAATGGCGACAAAATCGCCGGACTCCGCATGCAACGAAACGTCCTCGAGAATCGCGCGCTCGCCGCGACGGACGAAAATATTTGCCGCGTCGAGGCGACTCATGAGCCGCTGTGCACCGCTTGCAAGAGACTGCTCCGCAGCGCCGCCGCCGCATCGGCGCTTTCGACGACGCCGCAACTATAAAGCGCGCCGGGATAGGTGACGGTTCGGCCGGAATAGAGCTTGCGGATGAGGGGATGCTGCGCGACTTCGGTGTTTCTTCCCGGCGTATCGCTGATATCGCTGGCGTAGGCAAGCACGTCCGGGTGCGCCGCGATCAATTGCTCAACTTCGAAGGACGTGTAGCGGCCATCCAGCGTCGCCGCGACGTTGACCCCGCCGGCCGCCTCCAGTATGGCATCGAACAGTGTGCCCTTGCCGGGAATGGATCCGCCTTCGCCCCAGGCCGCCACGCGAATGATTTGCCGCGGCTTCGAGGCGGCCAACTCCTGCAAGGTCGAATCCATCTTCGCAATCAGCGATTCGCCGGCAGCGTCCCGCTCAAGCGCATGCGCCACTTGTCGGGTCACCGCACGGATCTGATCGAAATCCGCCGCCGGCGCCACTTCGAGCAAGGGCCAGCCCAGTTTCTTCAGCAGTGATCGCGCCGCCGGCGTGGTGTAGGTTCCTGCCAGGACCAGGTCGGGCTTTTGCGCGAGCACTTCCTCGACAGTACCCCAATTGACCCGCACCTTCGCGGCTTGCGGCCACTGGTAGGAATTGCTGGGATCGCGCGAATAATAGGTCACCGAGGCGATGCGCTCCGGCGGCAACAACTCGAGCAGCAGATCATCCGTACACATGCTGAGGGACATGACGTGCTGCGGCCCGGGATCGGCAGCTGCCGCGCTGTTCATGAGGCAGAGCAGCGTCAGCGCCGCGCCGCAGGCTCTCGACAGCGTCCCGATCAAGGGCTCACCCGAACTTACTGAAATCCGGCGGTCGTCGTTCGGAAAATGCCGTGAAGGCTTCCTTGAACTCCGCGGATTTGAGCTGCCGAAGGAAATGCCCGGACTCTTGGACCATGCGTGCCAATAAAGCCGCCTCATCGCGCATCAGTGATTTGGTCGCCACCACCGAGGCAGGCGCGCGCGACGCGATTGCGATCGCGGTTGCTCGCGCGACGGCATGCAGCTCGGCCGCCGGCACTGCGCGATTCGCAATTCCCCAATTTACCGCCTTTTCGGCGCTCACCGGTTCGCCGAGCACGAACATCTCAAAGGCGCGGGCATGCCCGATGCGCAGCGGCATCAACAAGCTCGAGCCTGCCTCAGGAACCAGTGCGAGATTGACGAACGGGGCGATCAGCGACGCGTCCTCTGAAAGATAAACCATGTCGCAATGCAGGAGCATGGTCACACCGACGCCGACCGCGCGGCCATTGACCGCGGCAACGATCGGCGTGCGCGCTTTGGCCAGCGCGGGCAGCAGCGGATTGGCATCCTCCGGCTTCGGCGCGGAGGTCGAATTACCCACTGCCGCAAAATCCGCGAGATCATTTCCCGCGGTGAACATATCGCCGTGGGCCTTGATCAAAATGCAGCGAATACTGGGATCGCCGTCCGCGGCGGTGATTGCATCCGCCAGCGTCCTGTACATCGCCCGGGTCAGCGCGTTCTTTTTATCCGGCCGGTTAAGCGTCAGTATCAAGAGCTTTTCGGATTTCTCCACCAGAACATGTTCGGTCACAAGAATTCTCCTCGTATTGCTAAGGCGCCGTCTTGCGCAGCCGCACGACCAGCCAGAAGAAAAACGGCGTCCCAATCAGGCTCGTCAGTACGCCGAGCTTCAGCTCCGTTCCGACGTGAATCAAGCGCGTTGCGATGTCCGCGCAAAGCAGCAACAGCGCCCCGGACAATGCCGCCGGAAACAGGATGCGGCTGGGTTGATGGCCCAGCAGCGGCCGCATCAAGTGCGGCGCGACCAGACCTATGAATCCGACCACCCCGGTCACCGCCGTGGACGCGCCGATGGCCAATGCCGCGCCGAATACGGCCAAAAAATATAACCGCTCAATATTAATGCCTAAACTCATGGCTTGCGCCTCGCCCAACGTCAGGGCGTCAATTCCGCGGGCGGTGAACAGCAGCATAGCGCAACCCAATAGAATGAACGGCGTCACCAGAAACACCTGGCTCCAGCTGCGATCCGCGAGCGATCCCATGAGCCAGGTCATGATTTCGTACGCCGCGTAGGGGTTGGGCGCGAGATTGAGCGCCAGAGCAATTCCCGCGGCCGCGAGAGCGGACACGGCGGCTCCGGCGAGCACCAAGGTTATCGTTCCGCCGCCGCGCCCGAGAGCAAAAGTCAGCACACTTGCGAGCAATGCGCCGATCAAGCCGAGCAGCGGCGCGGCGGCCGTGAAATGCGTCGCGAAGCCGAAATAAACGGCAATCACGGCACCGAGCGCGGCGCCCGCCGAAACCCCCAACAGGCCGGGCTCCGCGAGAGGGTTGCGGGTCACTCCCTGCAGAACAGCACCCGCGACGCCCAGGGCGCCGCCGACTTCGAGGGCGAGGATGGCCCGCGGCAGACGAAGCTGGGTGACGATGGTTGCGGCGAGATTGGCACCCTTGGACCCGGGGTCCAAGGACCACAGGCCATCCCAGACCTCTCCGATGGGCAGCCAGATGCGGCCCGCCAGCAGCGAAATCACGAACAGTGCCGCGAGCAGCAGCAGCAGAACGACGCTGATAATCCAGTCCCGGCGCATATCAGTCCCTGTGCATCAGGCGTAGCTTCTGCTGACGAACCAGAACACCCCGAGCGCGACGAGAAACGCCGAAGCGACATCGACGACGATGGGCCGCGGCAGTGCAAGCTGCAGGCGTTTCAATCCCAGCACCAGCAAAGTCGCACCAACCACGAGCGCCAACTGACCCACCTCGACTCCCAGATTGAAACCCACCAGCAGTTCGGCCAGGCGCTGAGTCGGCAGCTGCAACTCCAACAGGTCTGCGGCAAAGCCAAAGCCATGTATCAGTCCGAACACCAAGGTCACCAAGATCCTCAATCGGCCGGCGTCGCGTATGTTGCCCGATATTAAAAGGTAGTTCGCGGTAAATAGTCCGGCGCCCAGCAACAAAAGGCTCGGCAATCCGCCGAATCCGAAGAATTGAAACAAAGCCATCAGGCAGAGGCACGCACCGACGCCGAACGCCGCTATTTTTGGCCGCCGGGTCTGAACCACGATGTTTTCCGCACCGATCAGCGCAATGGTGAGAGCCACCAGTGCATCGATATACTCGGCGTGCGGCCTCAAAATGCCGGTGACCGCCAATGCCAGCGTCAAGCTGTGCCCGATGGTAAAACCGGTCACGACGAAGACCAGATCGCGAAGGCGGCGCGAGATCAGCACCAATCCCAACAGAAATGACATGTGGTCGACGCCGGTGAAGATGTGCATCATCCCCATGCGGATGAACTCGAAAAAGCTGGCATTCTTGAGACGGCTGCCCTCCCCGCCCGTCACGTCTATCGTTTGATGCTCGTTGGTGATGAGCTGCTCGGTAAATTCGCCGCTCGCCGCGTTTTGTACCTGCGCGAAGTTGGTGTGACTCGAGACCAGGTCGAAAAAAGCGCCGGAGTGAATCTGCAGGTTCGAGGCCGAATCGCACTTGAAGGTAAAGTCGAATTTACTGAAACCCGCGAGGGCCGATAAAATCTCCACCGGCGGAACCAGCGCACACCGCTTGCCGTCCGCGACTGCGTAAGTCCTCTCCGTCAAATAATCTCTCAAGCGTTCCGGCGTAACCGGGCTTGCATCGCTCCCCAGCCGTTTGGCCTCGATATCGGGAATGGTGACGACCACATCGACGAGGCGGCCATTGATTTCCCAGACCGAATGGGACTGGCTGCGCACATGAGCATGGGCGGGCGCGCCGACCCACGCGCCCAACATCAGCCACAGAACCGCGACACGCTTCAACGCAAGTCGTCCGCGATCAGTACATTCGCGCGTTTACGAAGAAATGATTCACCGCTCAACTTCAGTTTATCGACCGCCTGGTTGCGATAGTCGCTCAAAACTTGCGGGCGCGCCGCGGCGAAGCCGAAAGGCACCGGATGCCGGTTTTGTTCCATGTCGAGAACGTGTATCCCATCGGACAACTGGATGGGCCGCGAAACCTCGCCATTTCCCAAGTCCCGTGCGGCTGCGAACAGCTCATCGCCCAGGTGAATTTTCGCGGCGAAATAAAATTCTTCGCCCTTGGTCTTGCCGGAATCGCGGCCGTTGAGATGCGCGAGCGTTGGCGCATCGGTGATTGCTTTCTTGAGCGCTTCCGGGTCACGCGGCAACTCTGCAAGCGCAGATGCGGGGAACACCAGATCCCTGACCCGCATGACTCCTTCGCTGACGTACCGGTCCTGATGAGTCTCGAAAAATTGCCGCAACGCCGCCTCGCTGGGCTGCGAAGTTATCGCGTTCTCGGCGATTTCCAGCTCGACCGCGTTGACCAGGGCGCTGCGGACATCCGGATCGGTCGAAGCCACGTCCAGTTCCTTGCCGCGCTGTACGAATAGCTCTTCCCGGATCATGTCATCCAGGACCTTGTGGCGCTGTTCCTGGGTTGCATGGCTCAAATCGACCCCGTACAAAGTCTGCAGCAGCGCGAGGTAATCGGCGCGCGACACCGGCTGCTGATTCACCAGGGCGACATCCTCGGCGGGAACAATCAGCGTGGAGGCACTGCGCGCGGTAAAAAGCGAGTACCCGGCCAAAATGAGACCGATGAGCACACCGGCCGCCATGAGTACGAAGGATCGGGCACTGCTTATCTGCGATGGGTCGCGCCAGGCTGCGCGTTCGGGTTTTTGATCAAGAGCCATTTTGCATCGTACCGGGATGTGAAATTGAATAGACATACAAAGCCAGCTCACGGATGCTCGCAGCGCTGGCACGCGTGATCCACGCGGGGCATACGCCCTGGCGGCCATAGGCGATGGACATATACAGCGCGCCGCGGCTGCCATCTCCATAGAGCGTGATGGCATCGCTGAGATTCGGCGCGCCGATCGCCGAATCGCCCTTCGCATCGAGCGAGTGGCAGTCGTAACAGCCGCCGTGCCCGGTGAATAGGGCGGCGCCGCGCGATACCGCGACCGCATCCGCGGGGCGGCCCTGCTGGCGCATGAGAAATTCGATCACGTCGCCGATGTCACCGGGCGTCAAGGGTTGGATGTTCTTGTCGCCGGGGTTTGGCTGCGGCCGAGCGTAGGCGGGCATGATCGCGAGATTCCACGCCTTCGGATTGCGCGAGCGAATCCCATAGTCGATCACCTTTTCGATCTCCGCCGGGCGACCGGTCCCGTAAAGCCAATCATTATCGGTTAGGTCCGGGATGCCATTGACGGTATCGCCCGTTCCAGAGGCGCCGTGACAGGCCGCACAGCGCGCCTCGAACAGCGGTCTACCGCGCAGGACGGCAAACCGAAGCAACATGGCATCGCCGGGCAAGGCGTCTGGATCGGCACGCAACAATTGCCGCGCGGCGTAGCTGTCTGCGGCGAAAACGGCCGCAACCAGCAACGATGCCATGATCAGGACAACGAGAAAGCGCATCACTCAATGATAGCGCAGGCCAACCTCGCCATCGTTCCACCGGCCGCGCTGCCGCGCGGCGCGCTCAGGGTTCAAGTCGTGAATCCAACCCACCGCCCCGCCGCGACAATGGTGACCCACAGCAGCAGCGACGCACCGCCTGCCAGTTTGGCCGACCGGGGCGGTCGACCCCGATCCCAGGTTTCAAGGTGACGCGTGCCCAACCAGTGAAACATCGCCATATTGATGCCGGCCAACAGCAAGCAGACCATTTTCAATCGAAATGGAATGTTGCCGTAGTAGGTGAGCGCCTTGGATGAAAACATCAGCATCCCGGCGAGCGCCGCGATGGCGAACGCCGTCCAAGTCCAGGGCAGCATTTCGGAAGCGACCTGACTGAAGGGGCGTTCCTTGTTGGCGAGACCTAACAGCCGCAGGTCGACAGTCATGATGGAGCCGACAACCAGCACCAGCGCGAACACATGAACGGTCTCGATGGTCGGAAACATCCAGTCAGACTCGCGAATCTGAGTCGGCAGGCTGAGATCCTGCAGCCTCGTCAAGACTTGTTCCAGAGCCATGGCTTAACTCAGAGCCATGGCTTGGCGCGCCACCAAGTTTGGGTCAAACATAGGCGATCCAGCGCCCGGCGGTCACAATACCTGCGCCGATGATCACGGCGGCAATGCCGATGGCGCGTGCCGCGCGACGCCGCGTGGGCGATGCATTCCAGTACTCGGGACTCTCGCGCGTGCGAATTTGCACAATCAGCAGAATTCCGACCAGCGCCAGAACCAGCAGCATTTTCACCCGAAAAGCCCAATTGAGCAGCTCGCGTGCCGGCTCCGTGATGGTCAGAAGAATGCCCGTGCCCAGCAGCACGCCAAGCGCTATCCAGACCCAAGGCGTCGATTTGGCCGTGACAACTGCCAGCGGTTGGCCGCCCCGCGTTACGCCGATCAACCTGAAACTCACGACGTAAACGGACGTCAGGAGAATCGCGATGGAGATGATATGGACGGTCTGCACCAGCGGGACGAACCAGTTGGCCGATTGAAACGCCACGCTGACATTCGTCCTCGACAACCAATCACAGAACTCTTCGATCACGAACCACCTTGGGATTTAGCGAGCGCCTACTTTGACGGGAGCCAACAGGACATCCTAAGCAAGGGCTCGCCTCAAGTATAGTCAGCAAATGCACTTCGGATTTTCGAACAAACCTCGCGCGATGCTTGCCTGGCTCGGGGTTGCGCTGCTGTCGATATGGTGCGTTGGCATGTTTGGCCGCGCCTATTGGACCCCCGATGAGCCGCGTGAGGCGGACATCGCCTGGCGCATGAGCTGGCAGGCCGACAAAGCCGTTCCTCTGTTGGCCGGCGAACCCTTCTGTGAAAAGCCGCCTCTAACTTATTGGCTGGCGGCCGTGCCCATGGGTCTTTGGGGTGAGCAGGCATGGATCGCGCGCCTGCCCAATTTGCTCTATGCATTGATCACGGCGCTCAGCGTCGGCTTGCTGGCTTCGCGCAGCGCCGGCCGGTTCGCGGGCCTGGTAGGCGCCGCGACCGTCAGCACCTTCCTGCTGTCCTACCAGGTCGCCATTTGGCTGGCCACCGACGCGCCGCTGCTGGCGAGTGTTTCGGTCGCATTGCTCGGCGCCTACATCGGCTTCTATGCGACCACCAACCAGCAGCGCTTGCGCGGCTATCTTTTGATGCATGCGGCGTTGGCATTCGGATTTCTCTCCAAGAGCGCAGCGGCTTGGATGGTGCCAGCGTTGGCAATTCTGACCTTGAGCATCTGGGAGAGGCGCTGGCGGGAACTGCTTCGCTGGGAATTGTATGCAGGTCTACTGATTCAAGCGGCGATCATTCTGCCGTGGATCTGGTACGTGTACCACGGCGCTGACGGCCCGCAACACCTGAAGACATTCTTCTGGAACAATTTGGTCGGCCGCTTCGCCGCGGTCGATGCGCCGCCCGATTTGCAGTACGCAACAGCGCATCGCAATTCGCCGGGCAAGTATCTGCTCGAGCTGCCCATGTATTTGTTTCCGTGGACGCTGTTGGTTCTGGCGGCGGTACGGCGCGCCTGGCGGCAGCGACAAACCTCGAGGCATGACAATCGTGCGGCGCGCTTCGCCATCGCCGCTTCTCTGCCGCCCCTCGTCCTGCTGTCGCTCGCGGCAACGGCGCGGAATATTTACTTCGCGCCGGCGCTGCCGGGAGTTGCGCTGCTGGTCGCCTGGTGGGCACGCGAGATCTTGCCGGGTCCTGATCCTTGGGACGTCCGGGCGCTGCGCGCCACGGCGGCGCTGCTGCTGCTCGGCGTTGCCGTATTTGCCGCGGCATTGACGCTGCTCGGCGCCGATGTCTGGAGCACCATACCTCGGCACGGGACCTTTATCGCGATCGCTGGCTTAGGATTGCTCGCCGCGGCGTATTTTTCCATCCGCGCATGGGCCGCGGCCGGCGATCACGGCGTTTATTCTCAATGGGCCCTGGTCCTCGCCTACTGCGCGCTGCTCATTGGACCCGCATCACAAGTGTACCGGCAAGTGGACAGTTGGCAGGACCTGGCGAAGATCAGCCGCGCCGTCGAGCGCGGCACTGCCGGCAGACCCCTGATTTTGCTGGCACCCGACGAGACCACTCGCGCCATCATTGATATGTACGCGCGCACCGCGGTCGAAAGGATTCCGGGGCCGTTGGATGACACCGGGCTTGCACGCGTGCGCGCGGACGCCGCCGCGGCGCCCGACAGTCTTTTCTTGGTGCAGTTGCCGAATCAATCGCCGCCGGGGTTGCCATGGCGCACGAGGCTGCCGCGAGAAGCGGCTCTACCCGGTTGGATCCAAGAAGCGAACCTGCGGCTGATCGAAACCTACTCGCTGCCGTACGGGCGGCGCTACGCGCTGCTTGGGCTCAAGCCAAGCTCAAGCGGCGGTACAGGGAGTCGTATTCCCTGATTTGCCGGGTCCACGAGAAATCCTTGGCCATGGCATTTTGCATCAGCGGCAACCAGGAACGCGGATCGGCGTACCAGTCGAGCACCGTATTGATCGCCCAGCGCACGGCCGGCGCGTCGTAGTCGTTGAACACGCAACCGGTGCCCCGGCCCGTGCTCGGATCGAAATGCTGCACCGAGTCCGCGAGCCCCCCGGTATTGCGCACAATGGGAATGGTCCCGTAACGCAAGCTGTACATCTGATTCAAGCCACACGGTTCATAGCGCGAGGGCATGAGGAAAATATCGCTGCCGGCTTCGATCAAATGCGCCAGCGGCTCATCGAATCCCGAGCTATAGCTCACGCGGTCGGGAAAGCGCTGCACCAGGCCCTCGAAGAAGGCGGCATACTTCGAATCCCCGCTGCCGAGCACCGCCAGTCCGAAATCGCGTGCCTGCAGGAGCCCGGGAAGAGAATCAAACAATAGGTCGATTCCCTTCTGCTCGGTCAGCCGTGTCACCATGCCGAGCAGCGGTTGCGTGGTCGACAGCTTCAGCTGCAGTGTCGCGATCAGCATCTCCTTGTTGATGAGCTTGCCGCGCAAATCCTGCGGCGAAAAATGGGCACTCAAGTGCGGGTCGTAGCGCGGGTCCCATTCCTCATAATCCACGCCATTCAATATTCCCCTCACCCCGTCGGTACGCTCACGCAAAGCGGCCTCCAGACCCATGCCGAGCGGCGTATCGCATATTTCGCGCGCATAGGTCGGACTGACCGTGCTGACCCCGTCCGCGTGTTTGATTCCCGTTTTGAGCGGGTTGATCACGCCGTGCGCGATGTCGCCCTGATCCAGCATCGACACCGCGGCACCCAAGCCAAGATCCGCCGCGACGCCGCTCGGGATGATGCCCTGAAAACCTATGTTATGAATCGTCAAGAGCGATTTGGCCCGGCCCAACAACGCGTCGCCGCGATAGAGCGTCTTGAGGTACAGCGGCAAGAATGCCGTGTGCCAGTCATTACAATGAAATATATCTGGGCCGAATCCCAAGCGCCGGCAGCTCTCGAGCGTCGCGCGCGTGAATAGCAAGAATCGGCGATGCTCGTCGGGATCGGTGGTATATAAGCCGCCGCGATCGAACAGCGCCGGACAATCAACGAAATACATCGGGACGTCGCTGTTTGGGTAGTTCGCGGTCAGCAGCGAAAACGAATAGTCGGTGTCGCCGATCGGGAGCGCCACGCGCTGCACGCCGCGTACCGCCTTTAAGGACGGATAGTTGCTGCGCACGACGGGATAGAGCGGCATGAAGGCGCGGACAGTGTGCCCGATGGCGCCCAAATTCTGCACCAACGCGCCGGCGACATCCGCCAAGCCGCCGGTTTTGGCGTACGGCACGATCTCCGAACTCAAAATACACAGCTTCAACGGCGCCATGAAACGCAGTCTAACAAACGCCGCCTACGCCCGAGCGAAACTGGTGCAGGCGCCGTCTGAGTGTGTCACGCTTTGGGCAATGCGACACGCTGCCCGCAATAACACCGGACGCTATGTCAGCCGTTTGACCAGCGGAACCCTGGCAGTGATCATGGCGGGAGGCCGCGGCGAACGCCTCAAGGCTCTCACGCAACATCGCTGCAAACCGGCCACGCCGTTCGGCGGAAAGTTCCGCATCATCGATTTCGTGCTGTCGAATTGCGTCAATTCCGGCATTCGCCAAATCGCGGTGCTGACCCAGTACAAATCCCAATCGCTGATCCAGCACATTCAGCGCGGCTGGAGCTATCTGCGCGGCGAGCTGGGCGAGTTCGTGGAATTGATTCCTGCGCAACAGCAGATCGGTCCGCACTGGTACCGCGGCACTGCGGATTCGGTGTACCAAAATCTGGATTTCATCCGCTCGCATAATCCGACCCATGTATTGATCCTGGCCGGCGATCACATTTATAAAATGGATTATGGCCCGATGATCGCCTACCACGAGACCTGCGAAGCGGATGTCACCGTGGGCGTGGTGGATGTGCCCATAGAACGCGCCAATGAATTCGGCATCATGACCACCGACGATACCAACCGGGTGCTCAAATTCGCCGAGAAGCCGCAGAATCCCGACCCGATCATCGGTCATGAAAAGTTTGCGCGCGCCTCCATGGGAATTTATGTCATTGCCATGGATCGGCTGGAGAAGTTGCTGACGGAGGACGCGGCCAACGAAGCGACCAATCACGATTTCGGCCGGAACATCATTCCTCCCGCCATCGCCCGCATGCGCGTTTTCGCCTACCCCTTTCATGACGTCGAAACCCGCGCGCAGAATTACTGGCGCGATGTGGGCAACGTTGATGCCTTGTACGAGGCCAACATGGAATTGGTTTCCCTAAATCCTGAATTGAACATCTACGATCATCAATGGCCCATCTGGACGTATCAGGCGCAGCAGCCGCCCGCGAAATTCGTGCTGGACGATGAGGGCCGGCGCGGCATGGCCGTGAACTCGATGGTCGCCGGCGGCTGCATCATCTCGGGTGCTCTCGTGAGGCAATCGCTGTTGTCGAACGATGTGCGCATCGAGGAGGCCAGCGTGATCGAGAGTTCCGTGTTGTTGCCGGGGGTGACGGTCGGCCGGCATTGCAAGATCACGCGTTGCATCCTCGATGAGGGCTGCATGATTCCGGACGGCCTGCAAATCGGCCAGGATCCCGCCACGGACGCGCAGCGGTTTTTCATCACCAAGCGCGGTGTGGTGCTCGTGACGCAGGATATGCTGCGCGTGCCGGCGGGCGCTGCGCCGAAAACCCCTTAAGCGCGGCGTGCAGGCTGGCGCTGCGTGTAGGCTGGCGCTGCGTGCGGACTAATCGCCGCGCAGATTGAGCCGGGCCCATGCCGCGATCACATCGCCCGCTTCGATCCCCAGCATATTCGGTTCGCCGTCAATCAACCCGGTGAGCAGTTGCACGTCGGCCCCTGCCGTACCCGTGGGCCGATAAAGGGACGGTAGGGCTTTGCCAAACAGAACGACCTGCGGACAGCCGACTGCCGCCGCGGCGTGCGCCGGCCCTGAGTCGACGGTCAGAAGACCCGCGGCCCGATCCAATAGCGCGACGAGACGTGGAATCGGCAAATCATCGGCGACGTTGTGTAATCCGCCGATTGCCGCGAGCGAGGCGAGTTCCTGATTGAGCTGAAATTCGGGGCCGGTGCCGAGCAGCACCAGGGCATGCCGCGGATGCCGCTGGCGCAGGAACCGCAGCACCTCGGCCCAGCGCTCATTGGGCCAGTACTTATGGTTAACTGCCAGGCGACGCGGCCCGCGCCGCATCGTGCGCTTGTTGCCAATCTGCACGAGGATCAAAGGTTGATCGGCGAGACCCCGTGTTTTGAGCCAAGTGGTGAGTTGTGCGCGTTGCGCCGGCGTTACCTCTAGATGGCAACCGGGAAGCACCGAGTCGATGCCGCTGTCAGGGGCTGTTACCGCGCCTGGCATGATCTGCGCCAGTCGCCGCCACTGTTGCGTCGCATGCTCGCCAGGGAGCAACGGGTGATCTTTGACATCCACGATGTAGTTACTCGGGATGCCGGCGCGCTCGATCAGCGGCCTGGCCGCCCCATCGCCGTCGCAGAACCAAACCGGTCCGGCGCCGCGTGCGCGCAATTGCCGCACGACCCGCTGCTGATCGAGGCTCATCCAGTAGGGGGTCTTGCGGCTGCGCACGCTGAAGATCTCCCCCACCCCGGGCTGTCCGCGCAGCAGCGGCTCGCTCCAGGAGCCTGAGGTGACGATATCGACGGGTGCGCGAAATTCCGCATGAAGAACCCGAATCAGCGCCGTCAGCAACACCATGTCGCCAAAGGCCCCGCAGCGCAGCGCCAGCGGCCGCCCAAGGTTTTGCGGCGCCAACGCTAGGCTCCTATCTAGTGGATGACGCTGTCGCTGAATATTTCCATTTCTTCCAATTGCGGACTGAATTGCAGCAATAGAAGATCGACGCCGACCTCTTCGAACTTGCCGATCTGATCCTGCACTTGCGCAGGCGTGCCGACGAGACCCGAGCGCAAGCCGCGGTTCGACACGGAATATTCTTGAATCGACATCTTTTGCTCGAGCTGCGTGCCCTGCAACCATTGCTGGTAGTTCGCGTAGCCCTTGGCATTCTGCTTGACGTCGGTGATGCGCTCGATCTCCTTGGCAACCTCACTGTCGGATTTCCGGGTGAAGGCATAGCCGGCAACGCCGAACTGCATGCGCCCCAGCCCAAATTTTTCGCGCCGCGCGCTCATGTCGGCAATCTTGCTCGCCACGTGCTCCGGGGAATCGCCGTGCATGACGTAGGCATCGCACTTTTGCGCAATGAGGTTCTTTGCGGCCTCCGATTCGCCGCCGGCATAAATCGGCGGCCTCGGGAGACGCACCGGTTTCGGTTCGAGCACCGTGTTCTCGGTGCGGTAGTACTTGCCCGCGTGGTTGAAGCTCGGCTGGGACCAGGCGCCATTGACGACATCGAGCCATTCCGAGGTTCGGCCATAGCGATCATCGTGGCGCTCGAAATCGACGCCATACATCTTGGCTTCCTGCTCCCACCAAGAGGAAACCACATTGAGCGCGAGACGGCCGTTGCTGATGCGATCGATATTCGCGGCCTGCTTGGCGAAAAGTGCCGGTAAATGAAACGTCGGCCGTACCGCCACCATCAGCTCCAGCGTTTTCGTGACCGCGGCCAGGGCCGCCGAGGTCGACCAGGCATCGAGGCTGGGGGCGTCGATGCCCTTGATGTCGTTCATGTTGAGTTCGGCGATCAGCGAAAGATCGAAACCGATCTCCTCGCTGCGACGCGCGAGTTTGCTGGTGTACTCCCAGGTGGCTTGCATGTGCTCATCATCCACATTGCGCAGCCAGCCGCCGAACACAGGCATCCAGTAACCGTAGCGAATTCCCTTTTTAGCCGGCACGGCGCACCTCGTCTTGTAAATAGTCGGCGAGATTCTCGACCGGATTGAAACCGATGACGCGCGGCGCATCCGCCACGAAATTCGACAGCGCGTTGATGTCGTAGTAGTAAATGTTGCCGTCCCGATCATCCACGATGTATTCGATTCCCCCGACATCGATGCCGGCGGCGCGCACGATACGCTCGATGTCCGAAGTCACTCTGGCCGGCGGCTCGTAACCCTCGACTTTGAGCCCTGCCTTCGAGGCTTCGACCACGCAGGCGTTTTCCAGGCTTTGTCCGGTGGACGTCTGGCAAATATCCGCGGGACACAGGTCAAAGGTCTCGCCGGTCAGGTGCACCTTGATGGCGTAGAGGTACTTGCCGCCCAAGGTCTCCACGCGGGTGATGAAGCCGCCGCGCGCCGGAATGAATTCCTGCACGAGCGCGACGCTGTCGTTGCCGAGATCCAATTGTCCCGCCGCGACCGCGGCTGCCAATTCGCCCTTGGTGTTGAAGCGCGTGATTCCCTTGCCGCTGCCGCCGGTGTTGGCCTTGACGATGACCGGGTAACGCAAACCCTCAGCCGCCGCGGGCGCCTGGTGCGCGGAATGGATGATGCGCGAGGGCAGGAACCTTAAGCCCAGCGATTTCAACAATGAAGCCTGGGCCGCCTTGGATATTTCATAGCGAAATGCCTTGGCGCCGTTGATGACGCGCACACCTTGCAGCTGCAGATGCTCAAGATAGGCCAAAGTGTGAAAGATTCCCGAGCCGTGCTGGCGGCTGTTCGCCGACGGACTCATGCGATTGAACAATACTTTGAAGCCGGGCTGCTGCGGGCCCACCTCGTAAAAATGGTCGGGTATGAAGATCTTGTCGAAGGGAACCTTGCGCCGCTCCAACTCGGCGAAGATCGCCGCGAACCATTGGGGGTGTTCGTAAAGAAAGGCCAGCGCGGCACGATTAACTTGCGCGACTTCCGAAAACGCCATTGCACCACTCGATACCGACATGAACGCTCCTATACCCGTAAAAATCGTCGCCCGAACCGAAAATGATGCGCCCCCGACGCGCTGCTAGGCAACACGGGCGACGCTACGGCGAAGCTCAGCCACGCATATGTCCGCCAGGCGGGCGAGGCGAGAGTTTTAGCAGTATAGTCGCGAGCGCCCCGCCAAAAGTACCGCGCGAAGCAAATGTTAAATGGCCTCTGCCCGGGCCGCTGCGCGCCATTTGCCAGCGCGGACCTATTTCGGCATTCTTGGGGTGGCCGCCTTAGGAGAAAAGGGATGAGTTCCGAGGAATCGCCCGCACAGCCGGAGTTTCCCGTGAACACCGCGACGCCCAACGGCTTGCGGTTTGCGGCTTTGTACGCCGATTTGCGCCAGCTTGCGGAACGGCAGTTGCGCCGCAGCGCCGGTGCGCCGATCAGCCCAACCACATTGCTGCACGAAGCCTACCTCGACATGTCCGGAAAAGACGCGGTATTCCCCGACCGCGAGCGATTCATAGGCTATGCGGCCCGGGTCATGCGCGGCCTGATCATCGATTTGGTGCGCGAGCGGCGCGCGCTGAAACGCGGTGCTGCCTTCCACATCACTCAATTGCCGACGGAAATAGGTGCACCCGACGGCGATGAAGCGGCGCTCACCCGCCTTTCCGATGCGCTGGACGAACTTGCCACGCACGATGCGCGGCTCGCCGAGGTGGTGGATTTGAAATATTTCTGCGGTTATACCTTCGAGGATATCGCCGCACAGCGTGGAACCTCGAAAAAGACCGTGCAGCGCGATTGGGAGAAAGCCCGGGTCATTCTCTTCAGACAATTGACCGACCTCTCCTAAGCGCTTGAGAAAGTCCCTCCTCACTTTGGCAGCGGCACTCGCGGCGTTGATCTGCTCGCAAGCACTAGCCTGGGGCGATCTCGGCCATGAAGTCACCGCGCTGATCGCCTATCGGCACCTATCACCGACGGCCAGAGCGGCGCTGGACGCTCTGCTGGCGAGCGACACCGACACGCTGACGGCCGGCGACTTTGCGAGCCGGGCAACGTGGGCAGACAAATACCGCAACGCGCATCGCGAGACCGCCGCCTGGCATTTTGTCGACATCGAGATCGACCGGCCGGATCTCAAAGATGCTTGCTTCGGATTTCCGACCTTGCAAGGAGGGCAATCGGCGAGCCAAGGTCCTGCGCAGGACTGTGTGGTGAACAAGATCGATGAATTCGCGGCCGAGCTCAAAAACCCGTCAACGCCGGCGGCGGAACGGTTGCTGGCGCTAAAGTTTCTAATTCACTTCATGGGCGATCTGCACCAGCCGCTGCACGCCGCCGATCACCACGATCGCGGCGGCAACTGTATTGGACTCTCTCCGCCGCAGGGTACACAGAATAATCTGCATGCCTATTGGGATGTGAATGTCGTCAAAGCGTTGGGTCAATTGGCCCCACAAATCGCCGAGCAACTCGACGCGCGGCTGAGCGCCGCCGATATCGCGGCTTGGACGCGAG
>DATNKC010000523.1:0-13719 GCA_035603615.1 Steroidobacteraceae bacterium
AAGTCCCCGAACCCTATGCGGCGGCCGCGAAGCCCGGAGTGGAGGCCGAACTTAAGTTCAGCGAGCAAGCCGGCAAAGGATATGAGGCCACTACCGTGCGCACCGCAAACGCGCTGGATCCGATCTTGCGCACCTTGCAAGTCGAACTGGAACTCGATAATGCGCAGCGCGAACTATTTCCGGGCGCCTACGCAGAAGTCCACTTCAAACTGGCCGGAAACGCATCGTCCGTGCGCCTGCCGGCCAACACCGTTTTGTTTCGCGCACCCGGACCACAGGTTGCCACGGTCGACGCCCAGCACACGATTCAGCTGAAGAGCATTGTCCAGGGCCGAGATTTCGGCGGCACCATCGAAGTGCTATCGGGTCTGCGTGCCGACGATGCGGTCGTGTTGAATCCGCCGGACTCCATCATCGACGGCGTGACCGTGCGCGTGGCGGCTCCGCCGTCCAAACAGGCGACGCCGTCCAAACAAGCATCGACGAGTCCAGCGAAATCGACTTGAGAGATCCGACATGCAAACGACATTGCGAACGGCGGCCTTTGCAATCCTCAGCATCCTCGGCGGATGTTCTTTCGCGCCGACTTACAAGACCCCGAACAGCGCGCCACCCGCAGAGGTGTACGCGGAGGCCGGCGATTGGCGCATGGCAGATCCCGTGGATAATCGAGCACGTGGCGCGTGGTGGACGCTCTTTCAAGACCCGGAGCTTGATGCCCTCGAAGCCAAGGTCGGCGGCGCCAATCAGAACATCAAGGCCGCATTCGCGCGCCTACAGGAGGCGCGAGCGGCAACGCGCATCGCGCGCGCCGACCTTTTTCCGTCCCTGACTGTGGGATCTTCTGCGACACGACAACGCATCTCTCAGAACTCGCCGAGTTACCTGCCGGGCATCAATCCGACGTTCAACAATTTTGATATCGAGGCGGATCTGTCCTATGAGGTGGATCTGTGGGGACGAGTGCGCAATACGGTGAATGCGGCGAAGGCGAATCAGCAAGCGAGCGCCGCCGATCTCGCCTCGTTGGACCTGGAGCAACACGCTGAATTAGCCACCGACTATTACACCTTACGGAGCGAGGATGCCGAACAAGTGTTGCTCGACAATACGGTCGATGACTATGCGAGATCGCTCGAACTGACCGAACATCTCTACCAGGGCGGTGCGGCTGCAGTGGCCGACGTAGACCAGGCGCGAGCCCAACTCGAGGGCGCTCGCACCCAGGCGGCCGACGTGGCATTGCAGCGCTCGCAGACCGAACACGCGATCGCCGTGCTGGTCGGCGAGAATCCCTCCCGTTTTCACCTCGCTCCGAAGCCTCTACCTCAAGACAGCGCGCCGCCTCAGATCGATCTCGGATTGCCGTCGACCCTACTCGAGCGCCGACCCGATGTGGCGGCGGCGGAGCGAAGAGTCGCCGCCGCCAATGCGCAGATCGGGGTTGCGCGAGCTGCGTACTTTCCGGTCTTCAGTCTCGCTGCGGCCACCGGGTTTGACAGCACGCGGACCTCGACGTTGTTGAATGCGCCGAGTCGGGTCTGGTCGGCCGGTCCGGCCGGATTGCTTACCGTTTTCGATGCCGGGCGGCACCGCGCGCAATCTGCGCAGGCTCACGCGCAGTACGATGAGCAGGTGGCCGATTACCGCGCCACCGTGCTCATTGCCTACCAAGAAGTAGAGGACAACTTGGCTGCGTTGCGTCGCCTCGAGCAAGAGAGCCTCAGCGAGGCCGCTGCCGTCATGGCCACCGGCAAGGCGCTCGAGCAAGCACGGTATCGATACAAGGCGGGACTGGTCACGTATCTCGAGGTGGCGACCACCGAGACCATCGCGCTGCAGGCTCAACAATCCCGCGTCAACATTCTCAATCGACGCATGGATGCCAGCGTGCTATTGGTCAAGGCGTTGGGCGGCGGGTGGCGCATCGATGCGCTCGCCCAGACCCAAACGGCCGCCGGCGCGACGGCGATGCTGGACGATCACGCGAAATAGGCCGGGTGATCGAAATCGGCAATGAGCCCGGGCTGTTCTGGTTTCCAGTCGAGCTCGGCGCGGGTTCGCACGCTCGATGTCGGCGCGTCCATGCCTGCGAACATCGCAAACCAACCGAAGTGCTCGGCGGCCTCTTCGGGCGTCTTCGAGACCACTGGAATGTTGAGGCGGCGGCCGATCACCTCTGCGATCGCCTTGAGCGGCACCCCCTCCTCCGCAATGGCGTGGAAGGGTTGGGCTTGCGCGCCGTGCTCGAGCGCGAGCCGATAGACGCGGGCGGCGTCGAGCCGGTGAACGGCTGGCCAGCGATTTCGCCCTTCGCCAATATAGGCGGACACGCCCTTCTCGCGCGCAATTTGGATGAGGCGCGGAACAAAACCGTGATCGCCATGACCATGGACCGACGGAGCGAGACGGACGGTCGATGCCCGTACGCCGCGTTCCACCAGCGCCGCCGTCGCGGCCTCTGACTTGCGCGGATAGGTGGGCGAGTTGAAGGGTGGCACATCCTCCTCGGTCGCCGTGCGGCCCGGGGCGAGGAGCGCGACGCCCGACGTCACGAGCAGCGGGCGGTCCGAGCCTTCGAACACGGCGCCGATCGCCTCGATGGCGCGCCGGTCCTCCGCGCAGTTCTCCGCGAATTTCGAGAAGTCATGGTTGAAGGCCGTGTGGATCACGCCGTCCGACTGCTCAGCGCCGCTCTTCAGGCTGTCTAAATCCGCGAGCGAACCGCGATGAACTTTGGCGCCCGCTGCGGTAAGCGCCTTTGCCCCCTTGTCCGAGCGGGTCAAACCGAGCACCTGATGGCCCGCGGCGATGAGGTCCGTGACGACCGTCGCGCCGACCCAACCAGTTGCGCCAGTGACAAATACACGCATAGCAGAATCTCCAGGTTGCCGTGAGGGACCCAGTGTCAGCTCTCGTCTTATTCTGGTAAAGTAGTGATGTTATCGGGGTATAATTGGTAACAGGATGGGAACATGGCGACCGAGACGCTCCTGGGAGACTTTCTTAAGCATCGCCGCGCGAAGCTCGATCCGGCAGCGTTCGGCTTTGCGCCGAAGCGCCGGCGTACACCCGGGCTGCGCCGCGAGGAAGTGGCGCAGCGGGCCAATATAAGCCCCACCTGGTACACGTGGCTCGAACAGGGTCGCGGCGGAGCACCCTCGGCCGTTGTGCTCGATCGGATTGCGCAGGCGCTGATGCTGACAGATGTAGAGCGTGAACATCTTTTTCTGCTGGGCCTCGGCCGACCGCCTGAGGTGCGCTACCGCAAGGACGAAGTCGTCACGCCTCGGCTGCAGCGCGTGCTCGATGCGTTGGAGCCCAGCCCGGCTCTCATCAGGACTGCCACGTGGGACGTAATCGCGTGGAACCGGGCTGCGACCGTGATGCTGACCGACTACGGATCGCTGCCACCGAATCAACGCAATGTCCTGCGTTTCATCTTCCTCGATCCTGCCGTGCGCGCGGCCCAGTACGACTGGGAAAGCGTGGCACGCCATGTGGTGAGCGCGTTCCGCGTGGACGCGGCACGCGCAGGAGCGGCCGCGGAGGTTGAACCTCTGGTCGATGAGCTCTGCCGGCTCAGCCCCGAGTTCAAGGCACTCTGGCGGGACAACGATCTTCGAAGCCATGGCGAAGCCGTCAAACACATACGGCATCGGGTGCTCGGACCGATCGCCTTCGAATATTCCGCATTCGCAGTCGATGGTCGGCCGGATCTCAACATGGTCGTCTACAATCCGGCGACGCCGGCTGATGCGGAAAAAATCAGATCGATGACCGGCTTGGCCTAACTGGCCCTCTGGCGATTCAGTCCGTATACGCGGCGATCAACGCACGCGCCGCTTTAGCGGCGCCTTGCACCGGTCCATCGGCGCCCATGGTGACGCGGCTGAGATAAGCGCCTTCCCATAACAACATCAACGAGTCGCCCAGCGCATTGGGTTCGCGCGCGCCCATCTCGAGCGCGAGCTGTCGAAAGCGCCGGCGCATGTCGGCCTTGTGCTTCTCGATCACGGGACGCGCCGGATGGTCGGCTTCAGTGATTTCCACCGCGGCATTGGCGAGCGCGCAACCCCGCGAGTCCTCTTCGCAATTGCTTTTCACCAGCACATCGAACAGCGACTCAACTTGCAGACGCGGATTTCCGGTGTGCGCCGCCAAGGTTTCATCCCACCAGAGCTGGCCCTCACGCTCCTCGCTACGCAAGTACTCCGCGACGAGTTCGTCCTTGGAGGCGAAATTGCGGTAGAAGCTCATCTTGTTGGTACCGGCTTCGTTGGCAATGGTATCGACGCCCACGGCATGAATGCCGTGGCGATAAAACAGGTCGCTCGCCGTTTTCATGATGCGATCGCGCACCCGGGACTTCGGCGCGGAAGAAATAATCTCTTCCTCTACAGCCACTTGCGTCGTCTTAGCTCGATTCATATAGGACTCCACTTGACATGTGACTGACCGGTCATTAACGTACTCACACGCGTTACTGACCGGTAACACACGGTACATAGCATCGTGGTGTTGCAGCCGTAAGTCAAGTTCCCCACTGGGGGGCCTGGCGGCCCGGGTCAGACCGCAAGACGCCCCGGTTTATCCGGGAA
Organism: Steroidobacteraceae bacterium; assembly: GCA_035603615.1. Taxonomy (GTDB): domain Bacteria; phylum Pseudomonadota; class Gammaproteobacteria; order Steroidobacterales; family Steroidobacteraceae; genus Bog-1198. The sequence goes on from DATNKC010000523.1 coordinate 4,602, forward strand.
ATCAAATTTAGGATCGGAGTCGTAAGTGCCTCTCAACCGCGCCTTTCACAAAAGCTCTTTACCCGTTCTGATTGGTCTCGCCGCCATCGGAATCTTTCTGCTCTATTCCAACGTCGGACATTCCCACGCCAAGCCGGTGGCGGCGCAGGTCGCTCTGCCAGAAGTGCAGGTGGCTGAAGTGATCCACCGGCCGCTGCGTGAATGGCAGGAATTTAGCGGCCGTCTGCAAGCCCCGAACACGGTGGAATTGCGTCCGCGAGTCAGCGGCTACGTCGACCGCGTTGCCTTCACGGATGGCGCACGCGTGAAGAAAGGCCAGCTGTTGTTCCAGATCGATCCGCGCCCCTTCCAAGCCGAAGTCGAACGACTGGTCGCGGAGCGTACACGCAGCGTGTCTGACCTCGAACTCGCCAAGGCCAACCGCGCTCGCGCCGAGCGCCTGATCAGTGCCCACGCCATCTCGCGTGAGGAATACGAGCGACAGGTGGCTGCCGAAGCCTCGGCGCAGGGAGCCTTGGGCTCGATCGATGCGTCGTTGCAGGAAGCGCGCCTGAACCGGGAGTTCACCGAAGTGCGCGCGCCGATCGACGGTCACGTCTCACGCGCGATCATTACCGCGGGAAACCTCGTGACCAGCGCCAGCCTGTTGACCACGCTCGTGTCCGATGACCCGGTCTACGTTTACTTCGATACCGATGAGCAGACCTATTTGCGCTATGCGAAGGCGAAACAGACCCAAGCCCACGCGAGTAACGGCGGCTCCGACATCTATATTGGACTCGTCGACGAGGATGGCTATCCGCACCCGGCGCAGCTTGACTTCATCGACAACCAGGTCGATGCCACCACCGGCACGATTCGCGCTCGAGCCGCGCTGGCAAATCCTGACGGCCGCTACACGCCGGGCCTGTTTGCACGTGTGCGGCTCGTCGGCGGGGAGGATCGCGACAGCGTCCTCATCGAGGATCGCGCCGTCGGTACGGATCTTTCCAAGAAATTCGTGCTGACGCTGAGCAAGGACAATCGCATCGAGTATCGCCTCGTGGAACTCGGTCCCGAAATCAACGGCCTGCGCGTCGTGACGCAAGGATTGGCTCCGAACGAACTCATCGTCGTCAACGGTTTGCAGCATGTGAGGCCCGGGCAGAGTGTCGCTGCCACGCGCGTTGCCATGAGCGATGCCGCGGGCGGCCTCAGCCAGGTAGCCGCCCAACCGAGCGTGCAACCGGCGAACGCGGCACCGCCCGCACGCCCGGCCGATGCGGTCTCGCGTGTTGCCCAGACGACCGTTGCCCTTCACGTGGTGCATTGAGATCATGAAACTCTCGCAGTTCTTCATCAGCCGCCCGATCTTCGCGGGCGTGCTCTCGGCCCTGATCTTCCTCGCGGGTCTGATTGCCTTGCCCCAGCTGCCGATCAGCGAGTACCCGGAGGTTGTCCCGCCGACCGTGATCGTGAAGGCGAACTATCCGGGCGCAAACCCCAAAGTCATCGCGGAGACCGTCGCCAGTCCACTCGAGCAGGCGATCAACGGTGTGGAGGGCATGCTCTACCAATCTTCGCAGGCGACCGCCGATGGCGTGATGACCCTCACCATCACGTTTGCCTTGAGCACCGATGTCGACAAAGCGCAGGTGCAAGTACAGAACCGCGTGTCGCAGGCGCTGCCGAAACTGCCCGACGTCGTACAGCGTCTCGGCGTGGTCACCAACAAAGCCTCACCGGATCTGACCATGGTCGTGCACTTGGTCTCTCCGGACAATCGCTACGACACGCTGTACCTGTCGAACTATGCGCTGCTGCGTGTCAAGGACGAACTCGCTCGCCTGGACGGTGTGGGAGATGTGCAGGTGTTCGGCGCCGGCCAGTTCTCCATGCGCATCTGGCTCGATCCTGAGAAGGTCGCCAGTCGCGGCCTCACCGCGGATGATGTTGTCAGGGCTATCCGCGAGCAGAACATACAGGTCGCCGCGGGTCAGCTGGGAGCCCCGCCGCTGCCGAGTGCGGCAGAGTTCCAGGTGGCGATCAACGCCAAAGGCCGCCTGACTACCGAGGATGATTTTCGCGGCATCATCATCAAGACCGGCGCCGCCGGTCAGGTCACGCGCTTGAAAGACGTCGCACGCGTCGAGCTCGGCGCCGACACCTATGCGTTGCGCGCGCTTCTCGACAACAAGGCGGCGGCGGCCATTCCGATTTTTCAGCGGCCCGGCAGCAATGCGATCGCGATCTCGGAGCTCGTGCGCGCGAAAATGCAGGAGCTGAAACACGATTTTCCGCAAGGCGTCGACTACCAGATCGTCTATGACCCCACGGTCTTCGTGCGCGGTTCTATCCACGCCGTGGTGCACACGCTGCTCGAGGCCATTCTGCTGGTGGTGTTGGTCGTCATTGTCTTTTTGCAGACCTGGCGTGCCTCTGTCATTCCCCTGATCGCCGTACCCGTGTCGCTCGTCGGCACCTTCGCGGTCATGCACCTCTTTGGCTTCAGCTTGAACGCGCTGTCGCTCTTCGGCTTGGTGCTTGCCATCGGCATTGTCGTCGACGATGCCATCGTGGTCGTCGAGAACGTCGAGCGCAATATCACCAACGGCCTGAAGCCCATCGAGGCGACCCGCCAGGCGATGCGCGAGGTGACCGGTCCCATCATCGCGACAGCGCTGGTGCTCTGTGCCGTGTTCGTGCCCACCGCTTTCATCAGCGGGCTCACCGGCCAGTTCTATAAGCAGTTCGCCTTGACCATCGCGATTAGCACGGTGATCTCGGCGTTCAACTCCCTCACGCTCTCGCCGGCGCTGTCCGCCCTGCTCCTCAAGGAGCACGGTGCCCCGCCCGATCGCCTGACCCGCGTCCTCAATCGGTTGCTCGGCGGTTTCTTCCGCCCGTTCAACCGATTCTTCACGCGCTTCTCCGAGCGCTATGTCGGCGGGGTGGGCCGCGTCGTGCGCGCCGGCGGCATCGCACTCTTTGTATACGGCGGACTGATCGCGCTGACTTACGTGGGCTTCGCACGCACGCCGACGGGTTTCATTCCCTCCCAGGACAAGCAGTACCTGGTGAGTTTCGCGCAGCTGCCTGATGCGGCGACCCTCGACCGCACGGAGGCTGTGATCCGCCGCATGGGTGAGATCGCCATGAAGCAGCCGGGCGTCGATCACGCGGTGGCTTTCCCCGGCCTCAGCATCAACGGATTCACCAACAGTCCCAACTCCGGCATCGTATTCGTGACGTTGAAGCCCTTCGAGGAGCGCAAATCCAAGGCGCTCTCGGCCGGCGCCATCACGGCTGCGCTCAATCAGCAATACGGCGCAATCGAAGAAGCCTTCATCGCGGTGTTCCCGCCACCGCCGGTCAACGGCTTGGGGACCATCGGCGGATTTCGCATGCAGATCGAGGATCGGGGCGGCTTGGGGTTCGAAGAGCTCTACAAGCAGACGCAGAACCTCCTGGCAAAGGGCAATCAAAATCCCGCGCTACAAGGCCTTTTCTCCGGCTACCAGGTGAACGTTCCGCAAATCGACGCCGAGGTGGATCGCGAAAAGGCGAAATCGCAAGGCGTGTCGGTACAGGAACTCTTTGACACCATGCAGGTGTACCTAGGCTCACTCTACGTCAATGACTTCAACGCCTTCGGGCGCACCTATCCGGTGAATGCCCAGGCCGAACCGGCATTCCGGCTACAGGCCGAAGATGTCGTGAGGCTCAAGACTCGCAACGCCGCGGGCGACATGATCCCGCTCGGATCCTTCGTGACCGTCAAGCACTCCTCGGGACCGGATCGCGTCATGCACTACAACTCCTACCCGACGGCGGAAATCAACGGCGGCCCGGCCCCAGGTTTCAGCACCGGTCAGGCGCAGGCGGCGATTGAGCAACTCGCGCGGCAGGAGCTGCCCAATGGCATGCACTTTGAATGGACGGAGCTGACCTACCAGCAGATCATCGCCGGCAATACCGCCGTGCTCATTTTTCCGCTGGTCGTGCTGCTCGCGTTTCTGGTGCTCGCTGCTCAATACGAGAGTTTGAGTCTGCCGCTCGCGGTCATCCTGATCATGCCGATGGTGCTGCTCTCGGCCATCACCGGGGTTCAGCTCACGCACGGCGACAGCAACATCTTCACACAGATCGGCTTGATCGTTCTGGTGGGCCTCGCGAGTAAAAACGCGATTCTGATCGTGGAGTTCGCCAGGGATCAGGAACTCGAGGGTGTGCCACCGCTGCAAGCGGCGCTCAACGCAGCCCGCCTGCGGCTGCGCCCAATCTTGATGACCTCGCTCGCCTTCATCATGGGTGTGGTTCCGCTGGTCGTTTCAACCGGCGCCGGCGCCGAGATGCGCCATGCCATGGGAATCGCCGTGTTCTCGGGGATGCTGGGCGTGACCCTTTTCGGGCTGATGTTGACGCCGCTGTTCTACGTCCTGGTTCGCAAGCTGTCGGCGCGCGCGCCCACCAAGGACACGGGCACGGCGCCGACCCTTCTTGAGCATCCATCGTTCAGCGATGGAAGCGGTTGATCACACGAGGATATGAAATTCCTGCTATGAAGAACTTTTTTGCGATTTTCTCGGCGACACTATTGGCCTCCTGCGCGGTGGGCCCCAACTACCGCGCGCCGCCGGTCTCCCCGGCGGCCGTTCAGAACGCCCACTCGAGTGCCTTCGTCACGCAATCCCCCGAGGCGCTTTGGTGGCAGGAGTTTGGGGACGCCGAACTCAACAATTTGGTGGGCCGCGCGCTCGCGGCCAATCTCGATCTGCGCTCCGCCTATGACCGAGTCCGCGCGGCCCGGGCGGTATTCGTGGAGAGAAAATTCGACTACGCACCACACGTGCAACTAGACGGCACCTACTCTCACTTTGATGAGCAGGAGCCTGGATTCGGCCCATCGCGATTCAATGCGCAAAGCGACAGCCTGGGGTTTGACGCCACGTGGGAGATCGATCTCTTTGGTCATGTACGCCGCTCGGTCGAGGCGGCGCGCGCTGACTTAGGGGCCGAACAGGCAAACTATCAGGACGCGCAAGTTACCGTCGCCGCCGAGGTGGCGCGCAACTATTTCGAGCTGAGGGGCGCGCAGCGGCGCCTCATCGTGGCGCGAGAAAACTTGAGCACCCAGCATCAAACGCTCGACCTCACGCAACTGCTGGATGAGACCGGCCGTGGCTCAGAACTCGATGTACAGCGCAGTCGCGCGCGCCTGAAGGCCACCGAGGCCACGATTCCACCGCTCGAAGCGGCCGAGAAGCAGGCAGGTTATCGCTTGGCAGTTCTCTTAGGCGAGCGGCCGGGCGCGCTGGATCAGGAGCTTCAACCCGCCGCCGTCCCGACCTACGCCAAGGCACTGCCGATCGGCGACACCGCCGAGCTTCTGCGCCGACGGCCCGATGTGCGTGCTGCCGAACGCCAGCTTGCGGCGGCAACGGCGCGCGTGGGCGTGGCAACCGCCGACTTGTTCCCGCGCGTCAATGTTGCGGGTTTCGTCGGCTTTCTCTCGGGGGACGTCGGCCGACTGTTCGGCACCGGTGCCGACAATAATGCTCGGGCCTGGTCAGTCACCCCCACGGTGAGTTGGGCGGCTTTCGACATGGGCTCGGTGCGTGCGCGGCTGCGCGCCAGCGAGGCGCAATCCGACGGAGCAGCGGCCAACTACGAGAAAGTCGTGCTGACGGCGCTCGAGGATACCGAAAATAGTTTTTTCGCCTACAGCGCACAGCAAACGCAGCTGAAAAGTCTGACCGAACAGGCGCAAGCCTCGCGCCGCGCCGCGGAGCTCGCCGACACGCAATACCGGGAGGGCGTCGCGGATTTTCTGGTCTTGCTGGATGCGCAGCGCACGCAACTCGATGCCGAGGACTCTGTGGCGCAAGCGGAGACGGCCGTCAATGTATCCGTGGTCGCGATCTATAAAGCGCTCGGCGGCGTTGGACAGCCGCTGAACGATACCGCCCCGATAAAAGTGGCGCGAATTCCATGAGGGGGCGAATTCCATGAGGGCGCGAATCGATATGGCTTTAGGCCAATACTTGGGCGGCATCGCCTATGCCATTGATGTCATCGCCCTGATCAGCGCGCTGGGTGCAATCGGAAGCCTGCCGGCGCTTCTTAATGCCCTCACCCGATATGCGAAGGTCGCCATCAGGTGGTCGCAGGGCCTGCGCTCGCGTTCCGGTGCGTCAGCTGTGAGCCGCCATGTGCAATAAGGTGTGAACCATGCAACTGAGATTCCCGACTGCCTTCCTGCTTAGCGCGAGTCTGCTCGCTCTACAAGGGTGCGCGCACACCGCGATACGCGAGCCCACCTCATCCCAAGCGGATGAGCCCAACGCGATCCGCACGCTTGGACCCGATCAGCGCTTCTCGACCCTGCCCTCGGAAAGTGTCGCACGACGCGTTCGTGCACAGCGCGCGGGGCAGCCGGTCACGATCCTGGCACTTTCGGGGGGCGGTGCGGATGGCGCGTTTGGAGCAGGTGCGCTGGTCGGTCTGACGCGATCAGCCTTGCGGCCCCAATTCTCGGTCGTCACCGGTGTCAGCACCGGTGCTTTGATCGCCCCCTACGCCTTCTTGGGTCCCGACTGGGATGACAAACTCGTTGAGGTCTACACTTCCGGCAGCGCGGAACACCTGCTGCATTCCCGCGGATTAGCCGCGTTCTTTGGTTCCAGTGTCTATAGCGGCACGCCGCTCAAACAGCTGGTTGACCGGTACGCCACCGATGCCTTGATCCAAGCGGTCGCGCGCGAGGCGTCGACCGGACGACTGTTGCTCGTGGCGACGACGGATGTCAGCACCGGAGAGCCGGTGATATGGGACTTGGGATCGATCGCGATGAACGGCGGCGCTAACGCAAAAGCGCTGTTTCGCGATGTCTTGGTGGCCTCCGCCAGCGTTCCGGGCCTGTTTCCGCCGGTGGTCATCCGCGTGCAAGAGCAACAGGCGCTTTACGATGAGGTCCACGTTGACGGTACGGTTTCCGTGCCGTTTTTCGTCCCGCTGGCTTTCGTCGAGCCGACCCGAGGCGCAAGCGACCCGTCGCATGGCGCGGTCGTTTACGTCATTGTCGATGGGCGCTTGAGCGAACAACCCGCTCCGCTCCGATTGCGAGCCAGATCGATTCTAACGCGCAGCGTTTCCGCGGGACTCAATCACATGTTGAGGACGACTCTCGAGCTGACCGCCACCGATGCGGAACTTGAAGGCGCCCAGTTTCAGTTCGCAGCCATTCCCCTCGCCTACCCCGAACTCCACTCGTTTGACTTCCGCACGCAGAGCATGCGATCGCTGTTTCAATACGGCTACCGGTGCGCCCAAGCAGGTCGACTTTGGACCTCGTCACGAAGCGCCGGACATGGCGACGCAAACCGGGATGAAACCGGCACCGGGCGGCCCAACCAATGCCCAGCCGATGATGAATTCATCGGACGCTTAGCCGTGCGCTAGATGTTCACGTATCGTTCTGTTGGAGTTTTCTATGACCGAAAAACGAAATCACCCGTTTAAGCCGCTGCCTGTTGCGAACTATCGAGCGGCGCTTGCCCGAGCTCTCGAGTGGCTGGGGGATCGCTATCTGCTCGCGAAGCCCATCAATTCTGCCCAACGCTTAGGTGTCGATCGTTACCATCGATGAGGCGGGGTAGCGCGCTCCAGTCACCGGCCGTTCGCGCAGAATTCCGTACAGCCGCTCGAGTTGCGCATCGCCGAGGCGCACCATGACGGACAGTGCATTTTCCTTGAGGCGCTTGATGTTGCGCGTCCCCGGAATCGGCACGATGTAGGGTGCGCAGTCGAGCAGCCAGGCCAGGGCGACCTGTGCCGGTGTGTAGCCTTCCTCGCGTGCAATCTGTGATACGACCTCGACCAGCTGCAGATTGCCGGCGAAATTCTCACTCGAGAATCGCGGACTGCTGCGCCTGAAGTCGCCGGCCTCGAAGTCCTCTGGGTTCTTGAACGCGCCTGTCAGAAAGCCGCGACCGAGTGGACTGTAGGCGACCACGCCGATGTCGAGTTCCTCGCACGTGGGCAGGATCGTGTCTTCGAGGTCGCGCGACCATAATGAGTATTCGCTCTGCAACGCGGTGATGGGGTGCACCTGCGCGGCGCGTCGAATAGTGCCGGCCGAGGCTTCGGACAGGCCCAGGTGCCGCACCTTGCCCGCCTTAACCAGCTCCGCCATGGCTCCTACCGTTTCCTCAATCGCGACCTTTGGGTCGACGCGATGCTGATAGTACAAATCGATATGGTCGACGCCGAGCCGCTTAAGACTGGCATCGCAGGCCGCGTGCACGTATTCCGGCGTTCCGTTGATACCCAGCAACGCACCTTCGGGAGCGCGCACGTAACCGAACTTGGTTGCCAGCACAATTTCCCCGCGGCGTGTTTTCAAGACCTTTGCCAGCAGGCGTTCGTTGGCACCCACGCCGTACCCATCAGCCGTATCGAGGAAGTTGATGCCGATATCGAGCGCGGCGTTGAGCACGCGCAGATTAGCGGCTTCATCGGACGGTCCGTAGAACTCAGACATACCCATGCAGCCCAGGCCAACGGCCGAGACTTCAAGGCCCTGAGGCCCTAGTTTGCGACGCGGAATTAACATGATGTCTCCCAAGGGGTGTGTGTAGCGTTCATGCTAGACACCGGCACCATCGGGACGTTAGATCATTCCTGCCGAGTTCTTGCCTAATCCTGCAAACGGCGTGATTCACGCTATCGTATCGTGTATCGGCCGATTACTATGCAGCGACGCCTCGAGTAACGAGAAACACTCATGTTTGACAGCAGTTTGCAGAGAATTCGCGGAATCACCGGGATCCCTACACGGCAGCAGGAGCTGTCGGCGCGTGTTGCCCGATTGGCGCCTTTCGACGGGACCCACCAATCGGTGATGCCATCCCTTGCGCTGATACGCAGCAGCGTGCCAACGGTGTGCATGCCGACGATTTTTCAGCCTTGCCTGGCCATCGTCGTGCAGGGGCGCAAGAGTGCTTTATTGAACGATGAAGTATTCCACTACGATCCGCTGAACTATCTGGTCGTGTCGGTGACATTATCGGGGATGGGCCAAGTACTCGAGGCCACTCCCGAGCACCCGTACCTGTCTCTGCGCCTGAACCTGGATCTG
>DATNKC010000524.1:0-2684 GCA_035603615.1 Steroidobacteraceae bacterium
GCCGCGATCACTCGCGCCTCGAATCGCGGGAAGGCGTCGAGCACGGCCGCTATGAACATATCGCCGGTCAAACCGCCGGAAAGATTGAGGTGCAGATTCAACATCGCCCCATTTGGGATATTTTGGGCGAAGACTACGTCAAAGCGATACCAGAATTTATGCCTGAATTCCTAAAACCGGGTAGGAATAGTCCTAGGCGCCGGTCTCCCAGGACGGCGGTGCGCGAGCGCCAGGCCCGTCACCGCACCTGCTGCGGCCGCGAGCCCCGCTGCGCGGTACGGTGATTTTTGCACCAGCCGATTTGCCTTCTCTCGTAAGCTCGCAGTGTCATGACCAATCTCGGCTCCGAGATCGGCGCTGAGCAACTTCACCAGGCTAAATCCCACCAGCAAATTCGCAGCAACCTTAAGAAATGCCGCCATGTCCACGGGACGGTCAGCCTATTGGCGCTGCGAAACCGCGGGCCGGCAACGCGGTTGGATCCGCAGTACCGTGGCCAGCCGAGGTGGCCCGGAGGAAGCGAGGACCCCGTTTTCATTGGCCGCGCCACGGGTATCGCTCAAGTTGAAATAGTATGCGAGATGGTGGTGCGTGCGAACGAATAAAAAAAGGCTACCGCGGGCGGCTAAGTGCTTGAGCATGAGCACGATATATCCTTCCTGCCTCATGCCGGTCTGTCGTCCTGAGCGCTTATTCGTTGTAGGACAGGCTGACGGCGCGGCGCACCGCTGACGTTGCCTTCTTGGCGCAAAAACGCGAGCACCAAGGTTTCTGCCTTGCGGGCGGACGCCGCCGTCAGCTTGCCGTCAATTTTCTCGTGAATGCTGCCCGATCGCCAGCTGTCGAAAACGGCGGGATTGATGTACGACTTGCGGCAGACCGCCGGCGTGTTGCGCAATTCCGCGGCGACTTGCTTGACGACGTCGACAATCTTCTTTTTGAACGCGTGCTCGCTGGGAAGCTCGGGAAGCGGGGTGCGCGCCAGTAAAGTGATGGCGTGCAAAGTCGCGCCCCAGGTTCGAAAATCCTTGGCGGTAAAGTCATTGCCCATCGCTTCGCGAAGGTAATCATTGACCTGACCTGAATCAATGGGACAACGTTGGCCGTCATCGTTGATGTATTGGAACAAATGTTGGCCCGGGATCTCCTGACAGCGGCGCACGATTTTGGCGATGCGCTTATCGTCGATCAGAATTTCATGCTGCACGCCGCCCTTGCCGCGGAAATTGAGCACAGCTCGGCCGTCGCGGATGAAGGTGACATGCCGGTTGCGAAGCGTCGTGAGACCGAAGCTCTTGTTGTCGCGCGCATATTCGGTATTGCCGACCCGGATGCGAGTCGCATCGAGCAGGCTCACGACCACGGCCAGCACTTTCTCGCGCGGCAACCCTGGAAGCGCCATGTCGCGCTTCAAGACACGCCGCAGCTTCGACAGCTGCTCGCCGAAAGCAACCATCCGCTCAAATTTCGCGCTGTCGCGAAGTTCGCGCCATTCCGTGTGATAGCGATATTGTTTGCGTCCGCGAGCGTCTCGGCCCGTGGCCTGTAGATGACCCCGCGGCTTCATGCTGATCCATACGTCGCGATAGGCGGGTGGGATCGCCAGACTCGCGATGCGCTTCAGATCTTTCTCCGCTTCCAAGCGCCGGTTTTCCGGCGTGACATAGCGGAAGCCTCTGCCGACACGCAGCCGGCGGATGCCAGGCTCTGTATCCGATACATAAATGAGCCCGGCTTCAATGGCCATCTGCGCGGCTTCAGCCGCGCTGCCACTGAGTTTGTCGGTTTCCTGTGCCGTTTTGAGCGTCATGGTGAATGGCTTTTAGCAGGTCAGCTGCCGCGCGGGCTATGGAGCAACACCGACAGCGTGTAGGACCTTGCCTCTGCATTTGTAATCTGCGACGCAGTTCAAGCGCAGAGTGTGACGCTCTCCGCTAAGCGGCCACTCGAGCCGCATCGCCGTTTGTTCGATGGCGATAAATGCTGAATTTACATAACGTTATGCAATCGCACGGCTTTCGCGTTTGTTTTTGGCGGCAATGGCCGCGTCAACGGCGGCGTGAAATCGCACCGCTTCTCCTACGTAGGATCAAGCGATCGACAACTCGCGCAATTAATTTTCGTCGGCAAAGATGTGGCGAGTGAATCCTCGAATCGCACTAACTTGGGAGAAGAAGATGAAAGGCACTTTTTTCGCGCTTATGCTGGCGTTGCCGATGGCTGCCGCATTTGCGGCATCGAACCCGGACGGGTCTTTTTACAAGCACGCGGCCGAAGGTGGGATCGCCGAAGTAGACGCCGGGCGCTTGGCGCAGGACAAAGGCAATAGCCAGCAGGTAAAGGATTTCGGCGCCATGATGGTGAAGGATCACTCAGCCGCCAATGAAAAGCTGCAGGCGCTGGCCGCATCGAAGAATATAACGCTGCCAACGACGCCGAGCATCACTCAAGTGGCGAGCAAGGCCAAGCTCGATGTCCTGTCAGGCGACACCTTTGACAAGTCTTACGTCAAGGGCCAAATCAGCGCGCACCGCCAAACCATTGCGTTGTTCCGCAAGGAAATCAGTTCCGGCCAAGATTCCGACGCCAAGACGTTTGCCACCACGACTTTACCGACGGTCAAGGCGCATCTAAAGGCAATCACGGCGATCGCGGCGAATATGGGTATCGACACCAAGTAACAG
>DATNKC010000525.1:0-8234 GCA_035603615.1 Steroidobacteraceae bacterium
TTCCCCTCAAAGGCGTGAAGTACGAGTCCTTCGAGCAGATCGCCGACGGAAAGATCTTTGAGTTCCGCCAGGGCCTTCAGCACTTTCAAGAGCCGTTTCTCAATCCTGATTCCAGTCTGTACCCGTTCTATTTCGATCATCGGCGTTTCTCTTCGAGAAACCGCGATGTTACCAAAGTACATTGGTACATAACAATGCGCGCGTCGGCGCGGCGCTCGACATCTGCCGTTATCAAATGTTGACGGTCAGACTCCGCCTACGGCCGACCGGCGCAGTTGAGGTGGTGGCGCGATTCGATTCAAGACCATAATGCGGCCATCAAAAGGAGAAAATCGCATGGCCATGGGACGACGAGAAAAAGACATCAAGCTGCTGGTTGCCAAATTCGTCAAGCTGGTGGAGTCGCTCAATCCGGGAGAGCGCCTATCGATCAAGAAGGTCGCCGCGAAACGACGGCCCGCTGCAAAAGGTCAACCTCGAAAAGCGCCCGTCAAAGCAGCGGGCAAAGGGGCGGGCAAAGCGGCGAGCAAAGCGCCGAGGACGAAAGCGTCAGTTTAGCGGGCCGTGGGCCGCGTAATTTGGTAGGCGAGCAGGCCGGTTGCACCCGCGAGCAACGCCAATCCAACACTGATCCAGAACCGTTCAGCGGAGCGACGCGACGCGCGATTCGCCGTGTCCCTGCCTTCGGCGGCGATGGAGGTCCACGCCTCGAAGATGGCGGTGTCGACCCGGTCGCGCAGTTCGGCGACTTCAGGGCTCAAGTTATCGGGCAGCCGGCTCAACAGCTCTTCCACGGTGCCGACGAGCTCATCAAGCTTTTTGGATCTTGTCATCGATGACATTGTGGGCCGGCCAAACTCGAGCGCCAGGCGGCAATTGGTGCAAAACGACGTAAGAGCCGTCCGAGTGCGTGTGTCAACGTCGGCGACCGCCATCCGTTAACATGGAACAGGTTCCACGGGGGAAACCATGCGCCCTGAATGCTCCATTATTACGTGCGCATGCATCGCCGCCGGATTGGCATTGGCCGGGTGCGCCCACACCGATCTTAGCCGCGTCCCGGCGGCGCCCTTACATGCAATGCGCCGGGAGGACACCTTGTGGCTCGAGCGGGCATCCTTTGGTCTGGATTCGGCCAGCGTCGCAAGTTACCGTCAATTGGGCCGCGAACGGTTTCTCGATGGGCAACTGCATCCGGAGGAGGCCGCATTGCCGGCACCGATCGCTGCGGAGATTGCCGTACTCGAAGTTTCCCATGCAGATCCGGCGAAGTGGCTTGCCGATGTCAACGCACAATATAAGCTCATCAACGCCATGCCCGACGGCACGGACAAGGAACAGGCCCGCAAGGCACTCAATGACCACGGCAATAAGCTCGCCTACGAAGCCATTCGCCGCGACCTGCTGCGGGCTGTCTATTCGCCCGCGCAGCTGCAGGAGCAGATGGTCTGGTTTTGGCTAAATCACTTCAGCGTGTTTCAGTACAAGGCCAATTTGCGCTGGTTGGTGGGCGACTACGAGGAGCGCGCGATTCGGCCGCATGTCTTCGGGCATTTCAAGGATCTCGTGATGGCGACCTTGGAACATCCGGCGATGCTGCAGTATCTGGACAACAATCAAAATGCCGCGGGACACATCAACGAAAACTACGCGCGCGAATTGCTGGAGCTGCACACGCTCGGCGTGGGCGGAGGATATTCGCAGCAGGACGTTCAGGAGCTTGCGCGAGTCCTCACGGGTGTGGGTATCAATGTCGGCGATCAACCCAAGCTCAAACCCGAGATGCAGAGAATGTATGTGCGCAGCGGCGCCTTCGAATTCAACCCGGCTCGCCATGATTTCGGCGCCAAGACTCTTCTCGGACACCCGATCACCGGCAAGGGATTCGGCGAAGTCGAGGACGCGGTCAGCTTGATCGTCTCGCAACCCGCCTGCGCCCGATTCATTTCGCGGGAACTGGCGATTTATTTCGTGGCCGACAATCCGCCCGCGGCGCTGGTCGAGCGGATGGCGCAGACGTTCATGCGCAGCGATGGCGACATCGGCGCCGTGCTGCATACCTTATTCATGTCGCGCGAGTTCGACGCGGCCCTGGGCGCCAAATTCAAGGACCCCACGCGCTACGTCGTCTCCGCAATCCGCTTTGCCTATGACGGCAGGCCGATCAGCAACACCCGGCCGGTGCTCAATTGGCTCAACGGTCTGGGCGAGGCTCCCTTTGGCCGGCAAACTCCCGATGGCTATCCCTTGACGGAACTCGGTTGGGCGAGTTCCGGTCAAATCAGCCGCCGCTTCGAAATTGCGCGCGCCATCGGCGCGGGCAATGCCGGCTTGTTTGATCCTGAAGATGGCGCGGCGGCGAGCGCCGCGGGCTTTCCGCAGTTGTCGAACCGCTTATATTTCGAAGCGCTCGAACCGTTTCTCGCGGCGCGGACCAAGGATGCGCTCAATCGCGCGAATTCGCAGCAGGAGTGGAATACGTTTCTACTGTCGTCACCGGAATTCAGTTATGAATGAGCCGCACTTGAATCGCCGGTCCGTGCTCAAGCTGGGCGGCGCGGCACTGCTCGCCGCCGGGTTTACGGGCCGCTTGTTTGCCGCCCCGGCAAGCGGGGCGCGGTTTTTACTGGTGTTTTTGCGCGGCGGCTACGATTCGACCAATTTACTGATTCCCTATTCGAGCAGCTTTTATTATGAAGCGCGCCCGAATATAGCCATTGCCAAACCCGATCCGGCATCCAACACCAGCGCGCTGGCGCTCGATGCCGATTGGGCGCTTGCGCCGGCGGTCCGTGAATCAATCGGCTCAATGTATCTGCAGCGCCAGGTTGCATTCGTGCCATTCGCGGGGACGGAGGATCTGTCACGCAGTCACTTCGAGACTCAAGACAGCATTGAACTGGGTCAACCCTTGAGCGGATCGCGCAATTATCGGTCGGGATTTCTAGGGCGTCTCTCGGAAACGTTGATCGGCCCCGCCCACCCCAATTCGTCGATTGCCTTCACCGATGCCTTGCCTCTGGCCTTCGAAGGCGCCGCGACGGTACCCAACTTGTCGCTGAAGAACGTGGGCAAGCCGCCCTTCGACGAACGGCAGGCCCGCATCTTGAGCGACATGTATGCCGGCCACCACCTCGAGGCGGCGGTGAGCAATGGCCTGGAACTGCGTCACGAAGTGGCGGCGGAGATGGCCGAAGAGATGAGTGCCGCCAATCGCAATGCCATCAACACGAAGGGATTTGAACTCGAAGCCGAGCGCATGGGTCGATTGATGCGCGACAAATATCGGATCGGATTCATCGATATTGGCGGGTGGGACACGCATGTGGGCGAGGGCGCAGCAGCGGGTCCGCTCGCGTCCAACTTGGCCAGCTTAGGAAGAGGCCTGCAAGTGTTCTCGCAGTCTCTGGGATCCGAGTGGAACAACACCGTGGTCGTGGTGCTTTCTGAATTTGGCCGGACCTTTCGCGAGAACGGCAACCGCGGCACCGATCACGGACATGGCACCGTCTATTGGGTGCTCGGCGGATCGATCGGCGGCGGCACCATCGTCGGTGAGCAGCGGTCGCTGAGCCAAAATACCTTGTTTCAAAATCGCGACTATCCGGTGCTGAACGACTATCGATCCATACTCGGGGGCCTGTTTCGGACGCTGTGGGGTCTGTCGCCCGAGCAAAGCTCACGCGTCTTTGCGCAATCCTCGTTGGTTGACCTGAAGCTGGTTTGAAAGGTTATAGTCCCGCCAAGAAGTCCTAAAAAGAAACGGGGGAAACCCATGGTAGTTTTGGTAACCGGCGGCTCAGGTTTCATCGCCAGCCATACCATCCTGCAACTCTTGAACGCAGGACATAGCGTTCGTACGACGGTCCGAGATCTAAAACGCGAGTCCGAAGTGCGCGCCATGCTGAAGCAGGGCGGTGTTCAAGCGGGCGACCGGTTAAGCTTTATTGCGGCTGATTTGCAGAACGATGCCGGTTGGGCGTCTGCCGTCGAGAATTGCGACCACGTGCTGCATGTGGCGTCGCCTTTTCCCGCGTATGTGCCCAAGCACGAGGACGAGTTGATCGTGCCGGCGCGCGAGGGCGCGCTGCGGGTGCTGCGGGCTGCGCGCGACGCGCGTGTGAAGCGCGTGGTGCTGACCTCTTCGTTCGCGGCGATCGGCTACGGCCATCCGCCGCAAAGCGCACCATTCAATGAAACCCACTGGTCCGATACCACAGGCAGCGGCGTTACCGCGTATGTGAAGTCTAAAACGCTGGCCGAACGGGCTGCCTGGGATTTTATTGCCCGGGAAGGGGGCGCTCTGGAGCTCTCGGTGGTCAATCCGGTGGCCGTCTTTGGCCCGGTTTTGGGACCTGACTACTCGACCTCGGTTCTTTTGATTCAGCGTCTGATGTCCGGGTCGGTGCCCGGCAGCCCTCGCTTAACCTTTGGGGTGGTCGATGTACGCGACGTCGCCGATTTGCACATTCGCGCGATGACTCACCCGGCCGCCAAGGGCGAACGATTCCTGGCCGTTGCCGGCAATTTCATGTTGATACAGGACATCGCAAAGGTTCTGAAGAATCGGATGGGCGAGGCCGGTAAAAACGTGCCGACCCGGCAACTGCCCAATTGGCTGGTGCGCGTTGCTGCGCTCCTCGATCCGCAGGTGAAGCAAGTTTTGCCCGAACTTGGCAAACTCAAAAACGGCACGGGTGAAAAGGCTCGGCGGGTGCTGGGGTGGACGCCGCGCTCCAGCGAGGAGGCGATTATCTCCACTGCAGAAAGTCTGCTCGATCTTAACCTGCTGAAAAAATCAGCGTAGCTGGCTGTCCTTGCTGCCGCGGCGATTGTATCCGGCGGAGCTCACGGCTTCCCGATCGCGAGCGTCCTGACAGGACAGGCACAACCGCACCCCGGGAACCGCGTCCCGGCGCGGTTGCGGAATCTCGGTCCCGCACTCGGCGCAGTGGGTCAAGCTCGGGCCTTGCGGCAGGCGGCTTTTTGCAAGCTCGATCGCATCCTTGACGGTTGCGTCAATCTGCTCTTGCACCGCACCCTCTTTTGCCCAGCCTGTCGCCATGTCCTCATCATTAGAGGCGCGGGCGAAAAATACAAGGGCGCCCTAGGCGGCCGTCTTGTCCTGGCGGGCCGCCAGCAGCTCGCGGATCATGCCGTAGAGAAATGCCGTGGTCAGCCCGAAAAGAATCATGCCGTCGAGCGCCTCCAATGCGCCCATGAGCTGCCAGTGGCTTGCCAGGTCAAAGTGTTCGTGGCCGTAAGTGGTCATGGCACCCAAGGAGTACAGCACCGCGGATTTGCCGTCGGGCAGTGCGCCCAGAGCCAGGTAAACCAAAGCCCATATCGCCGCCTCAATGGCGTGCAGGATGATGGCCACCAGGGTGGCCGCCCCAAGCACCACCGATAGTCCGACCAGAAAGTTGCGCCGTCTTGCCAAGAAGCGTTTAGCGCGTATGACCCGTTCGTTGACGAACGCCAGGCTGATGACATGGAAGATGATGGTGACGATGATCAGCGGCAGGCTCCAAGCCCAATTCCCATCCCAGGCTGACGCGTCATTCACCGGAATTTGCTCCCTAATCACGGGCAATTCGCCGGTGCGCCCAAGAGCGCACCGGCGAGCCCGTTGTTTACTTGGCCTAAGGCTGTTTCGTTGGCCTAAGGCTGCTGACTTACCCCAATGTTACCGGAACGAATAGCCGAGCGTCGCCTCGCTGGATGAGCAGCGCGATCTGCTTGTCATGGTCCTTTACCATCTTGCGCAGTTGCGCGACGCTTTGGACCGGAGTGCCATCGACCGACAACACCACGTCGCCCTGCTGGATGCCCGCTTCGGCCGCGCGGCCCTGCGCATCTTCAACCACAAGACCGCCGGGGACGCCGGCCTGTTGACGCTCCTCAGGACTCAAGGGACGAAGCGCCAGGCCCAGCTTCGCTTGGGACGGATCGCCGCTCGAGTCATCAGCCGAGGCCAAGGTCGCCGCGTTGCCGATGGTCGCCGTCAAGTCGAGCGTCTTGCCGTCGCGCCAAATCTCGATCGATGCTTTTTCGCCCGGAGTGGCAACGCCGACGCGCTGCGACAGCGAGCCTGCATCGACGATCGAGGCGCCGTTGAATTTCAGAATCACATCGCCGACCTTGATGCCCGCCTCGGCCGCCGCGCTATCGGGAACGACTTTGGCCACGAGCGCACCGTTGGGCGAGGTCAATTTGAAGGAGTTCGCCAACGATTGATCCAAGGTTTGCACCTCGACGCCCAATCGCGAATGCGCGACCTTGCCGGTCTTCACGATTTGGTCCTTGACCTGCACCGCCAGGTTGATCGGAATGGCGAACGAGACGCCCTGGTATCCGCCGGAGTTGCTGTAAATCTGCGAATTGATGCCAACGACCGAGCCGCCGGCGTCAAACAGCGGACCGCCGGAATTGCCCGGATTGACCGCCGCATCGGTTTGGATGAAGGGCACATACCCGTCACCCGGCAATGAGCGCCCCTTGGCGCTGACGATGCCGGCCGTCGCGGTCTCTTCAAGGCCGAACGGTTCGCCGATGGCGAGCACATAGTCGCCTACACCCAACTTGTCCGAATCTCCCAGCGTGACGGCCGGAAGATTGTGCGCCTCGATCTTGAGCACGGCGATGTCGCTGCTCTTGTCGGCGCCCAAAACTTTGGCCTTGTATTCACGGTGGTCGGACAGTTTCACCGTCACTTCCTTGGCGCCATCAACGACGTGCGCGTTGGTGAGCACGAGTCCGTCGGCGGATATCAAGAACCCAGAGCCTTGTGCATGCTGCACGCCGTGCGGACGCGGCATTTGGCCGCGAAAGAATTGTGAGAAAGGATTGTCATCGCCGTTCTGGCCGCCATTGAATTCCTGCGGGCCGGCGGTGGTCATAGGACCTGCGGTCGTGATGCCGACGACGGCCGCCTGATTGCGCGACACGATCGCCCGATAATTCGGCGCGGTCATCATGGGAATGGGTTGCGAGGGTGTGGGTTGACTTAAGTCGCTGCTCACCGGCGGGGTGGCCGGTGAAGCTACTTTGAGCACGCCGTGGGCGGACAGGCCGGTCGCCGTGCCTACGGCGAGCAGACCGACTGCGGACCACGCCAGCGTGGAATTGCGAAGTTGCATGTGATTTTCTCCAGAGTAAATGTTCAGTGAGCCAGCGCTCACTTGGCAGGATCACATGCCTTGCTTAAGGCAGTCTTAAGAGGCGAGAGGAAAGCTCACGGCAACATGCAGGCCGCCGCCGGGCGCCTCGCCAAGCTCTATTCTCGCGCCGTGACGCTCGGCGATGGCTTTGACGATGGCCAGACCCAATCCCGTGCCGTCTCCCTGTGCGGCCGCGCGCCGATAAAAGCGATCGAACACGCGCTCCTTATCCTCCGCTGGAATGCCGGGGCCGGTGTCACTGACTTCGAGGAGGACCCGCTGCGCGGCGGATCGGCAACGCACCTGAACAGTTCCGCCCAAAGGCGTGTAGCGCACGGCATTGTCGACGAGATTGCGCACCAGCGTGCGAAGTGCCTCGCGATTGCCCAGGATGTAGAGTCCGGGCGCCGCGTCCAGACCCAAGTCTATTTTGCGAGCGAGCGCCAAATCGTGCGTGTCTTTGATTCCCTCGGCCGCCGCCGCCGCCAAATCCACTTTCTCGAAGTCCATGGCGGCGTCCTGCGGCTCACTGCGCGCCAGCGCCAGCAGCTGCTCGACCAGGTGGATGGCGCGCTCGACTGCCGCACCGAGACGCGCGCGAGCTTCCAAACGTTCAGTTTCATCGGGCGCCCGGTCGAGTAACTGCAGCTGCAACCGCAGCGCCGTGAGCGGCGAGCGCAGCTCGTGCGCTGCGTCCGATATGAATGCGCGTTGCGCCGCAAAGGCCCGCTGCAGCCGTTCGAGTAAACGATTCAGTTCGCTGACGAGGGGTTCTATTTCGCGCGGCAAATTATCGGCGCCGAGCGGCGCCAAGGTGCGCGCATCGCGACGCTGTACCTCCGCGGCGACGAAGCGCAGCGGCAGCAGCCCTCGCCGCACGATCCAGGCAACCGCGCCGACCATGATGGGCAGCAGCAGAATGAGGGGAATCACCACCCGTTCCGCGGCGGCGCGCGCCAAGGCCTCACGAACCTGCACGGGCTGCGCGATTTGAATCACGCCATCCGCCGTTTGCAAGCCGTAGGCTCGCCAGCGTTGACCGCGCAGGTTGAGGTCCGCGTAGCCTAAAACCGT
>DATNKC010000526.1:0-6188 GCA_035603615.1 Steroidobacteraceae bacterium
CTGGGTCGCGGGTTGGGCATCATGATCGGCTGCCGCCTTCTCCGCGCGCGCCAATTTGTCGCGCGCCGCGGCCATCTCCACCGGCGCCAATTCCGGCGCGCCGGACTGTTCCGCGTTCTGTACCGAGGATTTCGCGACCGCGATCTTCTCATTTGGAATCGGCGTGGTGGCGCAACCGCCGGCGGCCAACGCGATCACTGCGCAAAAAGTCGCACACTTAATATTTGTTAAGCCTGTAAACATGTGGGTTCTCCTCTTCATGTCCTTACAGGAGCAACATGCATGCCAGGCAGAAAATCGCGCGCCGCGCCGCATTCTTTGCGATTTCGCGCAGCACGCAAACGATCAACACATTTGGGTGTAGATTTTTCCGGACGCGACGGTAGACATTACGAGAATGTCGGACGGATACGACAGCTCAAATAGCTGAAATTCCCGGAGAAATTAGCGATTGGCGCTTGTTGTTTTCGTTTTTAGGGCGCCGCGCCGGAGCTCAATGCTTCGACAAATGCGCCTCGCAGATCTCGTGCAGTACTTCCGGCAGACGCCCGTAGTCGCGGGCCTTGTCGAGGAAGTGCGTCGCGCCGAGTGCGATCGCCGCATTCTTGTATTCGGGCAGATCGTAGTTGGTCAGCACGATGATCCGCGGCTTCTGTTGCGTGCTTGCCAGCGCCCGCATCACGCCAAAGCCCGTCCCCTGCTTCAGATGCAGATCGAGGATGATCACGTCGACAGCGTCGCGCTTGACCGCGGCCAGAGCCGCCGACTCGCTGTCCGCCGTTCCGATCAATTCCACATCGGATATCTGGCGGATCGCCTCGGTCAATCTCTCGGTCAGAACCTTCGAGTCCTCGACCAGCAATACCCGCAACGAGCGCACCATTAACATGTCGCCCTGGACAAACACTCGTCGTTTCGAGAGGTGCTCACAACGTTTCGCTTATTGAATGAGGCCGTTGCGCAGCGCGTAAGACGTTATATCGGCATTCGCCGTGAAGCTCATCTTTTCCAAGATGCGGCTTCGATACGTGCTCACGGTTTTCACGCTCAGACTGAGTTCATTGGCGATGTCCGAAACGCCCCGGCCGGCCGCCAACTTGCAAAAGATTTGGAACTCGCGCGTGGAAAGCCGCGCGTGCAACGGCTTGTCCGGATCGCCATCCAAATCCGCCACCAGAATCTCCGCGAGCGCGGCGCTGACGTAGCGCCGGCCCGACAGTACGGTGCGCACCGCCTTCATGAGTTCTTCAGGAGCGCTATCCTTCGAAAGATATCCGCTCGCACCGGCACGCAGAACGTTCACGGCATACTGTTGTTCCGGCAGGCCGCTCATGACGAGGACCCTGACGGTGGGGTGTCCGGTTTGAATGTGCCGCAAAATATCCAACCCGCTGCGGTCGGGCATATGAATATCCAGCAGAACCAAGTCCCATTCCGATTCACGCAAGGCATCGAGAGTTGCATTGCCGCTGGCCGCTTCTCCCACCGCATTGATGCTCGAATCGGCCTCGAGAAATTGCTTAAATCCAGCTCGGACCACCGCATGATCGTCAGCGATCAGTACTCTTGACACGTTTTTCCCCTAGTTGCGCGCAATCAGGAATTCGCGCATTCCTGTCTTTGTGAATAGCCGTTCAGCTTGTTATACAGGGTCTTTAAGCTGCAGCCCAGCGCATCGGCGGCACGGCGTTTGTTGCCTTTGAAATAATCCAGGGTGGCTTCGATCAGCGAGCGTTCCATATCGTAGATGCGTGATCCGACCCGGATCTCGAGACGATCGCGATCCACCGTGCTTCCATTGCCCCCGGCCTGGGCCGATGCTTGCTCGCCGCGGGCTCCATTCTGAATGAGCGGCGCCAATTCCAGAACAGTGTCGCCCAGAATAAAAGCGCGCTCGATGCAATTCTTCAACTCGCGCACGTTGCCCGGCCATGAATGCTGAGAGAGCGTCATGCGCGCGTGTGCGGATAGGCGCTTTTGCGTCATGGCCTCCGTGTTGAGTTCAGCCAAAAAGTGATTCGCCAGCAGCTCAACATCGTCGCCGCGATTGCGCAGCGGCGGCATGTCAATCGGAAACACGGCCAACCGATACAGCAAATCCTCGCGTAGCTGGCCCGCTTGGACTGCCGACAGAGGACAGCGGTTGGTGGCGGCAATCACTCGCACATCGGAGCTATATTCGGTATTCGCGCCGACCCGGTAGAACTTGCGGGATTCGAGCACACGCAGCAGCCGCGTCTGCATGTCCAACGGCATTTCCGTCACTTCGTCGAGCAGCAGCGTGCCGCCGTTCGCACGTTCGAACACGCCGGCGTGTGCGCGCACCGCACCTGTGAAGCTGCCTTTCTCGTAACCGAATAGTTCGGCTTCGATGAGACCCGCGGGGATCGCGCCGCAATTGATGGCGATGAAAGGTTTGCCGCGGCGTGCGCTGCATTCATGGATCATTTGTGCGGCGAGTTCCTTGCCCGATCCGCTCTCACCGGTGAGCAAGACGCTCGCCTCGGTGGGACCCACACGCTCAATCAGGCGAAACACCTCTTGCATCGCAACCGAGTTGCCCAGCAACGACTCGGTGGCGGACAGGGGAAACGGAGCGGGGCGTTCGGAAAGGCCAAAACTCACACTGTTCATACAAATCTCCTGCTGAACTCGCACGTGTAATCGTTACACGTCACACGCCACAATTTGTAACCTGTGCAGCTACGCCTCGCCAGGGCGCAGGGCTGATCCTCGGCTCGGAATTCGTGCTGAGTCCTGTCAGTGTTTGTCTGACACGCGCGTTTAAGCGGTTGAATCTAAAGGCTGCGTTGGGTCTTTTCTAATCGCTGTCGAGGGCTGCGCTACGCGAAACCCACGACTGGCACAGGCTATGCACTCTGAAACGCCGCGCCGCAGCGCCAGCAGGTCGTGAATTGCGGTTCGAGCTGCTCGCCGCACTGCGCGCAGGTCCAGGGTGCCCCCGTCGGCGCCGTGGCGGCTTTTTCAAGCGCACGCAGGGCCGCCGTTTCGAGTGCGTCCTCTACCCAAAGTTGCGGCCAGGTTTCCAGCATCGGCAAATCACCGAGCGCGCCGGCGAGATACTGATTTCGCAGCTCGCTGTCGATCCCGGCTGCGATCAGAATATTGCGGGCGTGCGCGACTTGCAGGAGCGAGGCTGCGCGGAATACTCGTTTCAAGGGATCTCCCAAAGACTAGCGCAGAGATTTCAAGAACGCGCCCACATCGTCGCCCTTTTCCAGCGTCTCCACCAGCGCCGAGCCCACCACGACCCCGTCGACGTGCGGCGCAAAGCGTGCGACTTGCCGCGCCGAGCGAATGCCGAAGCCGGCGCACACCGGAACCAAGCTGAGCTGCTTAACCCGATCCATGTATTCGAGCACCTCGAGCGGCACATCGGCGAATTTACCGTCCGCGGATTTTCCGGTCGTGCCCGTCATGGTCACGGCGTAAACAAATCCCTTGGCCTCACGGCAGAGCATTTTCAATCGCTCGGGCGGCGTCACCGGCGTCACCATCTGCACCAACGCCAGCCCCTCGGCCTCGAGCGCCCGGTGCAAGTCCGTGCTTTCCTCGAAGGGCAGATCCGGCACGATAAAGCCGCTGACGCCGGCTCGCGCGGCGGCGCGCGGCAGCTGCTCCATTCCAAAGGCCAGCAACGGATTTAAATAGCTCATCAGCAGAATGGGCGCGGCGTGGCGCGGCTCGATGGATTGCAATTCATCCAGGATCCAGGGCAGTGTGACCCCATCGGCCAGGGCGGCGAAGCTCGCGCGCTGAATGGTGGCGCCGTCGGCCATCGGATCGCTGAAGGGAACGCCGATCTCCACCACATCGCAGCCGTCGGCAACCGCGGCGAGATTTTCCTTGAATTGCCGGCGGCTCGGAAAGCCGGCGGTCAAGTAGCCCACCAATGCGGGACGGCCTTTGGCGACGGCCGCCTGAATGGCCGCACCGATGTGCTCGCTCGCCAGCACTAGCGCAGCTCTTTGAGCAGCGTGTTCTGCAAAATAGGCATGTCCTTGTCGCCTCGACCCGAGCAGCCAATGAGAATTCGCGCTCCCGGATTTTTCATCGCGAAGCGCCGCGCGCCAAAAAAGGCGTGCGCGGTTTCGATGGCCGGCAAAATACCCTCGTATTTCGCGCATTCGGCGAGCGCGTCCAATGCTTCCGAATCGGTCGCCGATTCGTAGCTCACCCGGCCGCTTTTCATCAGGTAGGCATGCTCGGGACCCACACCGGAATAATCCAAGCCCGCTGAGACCGAATGCGTTTCGCGCACCTGGCCGAAAGCGTCCTGCAGAATGAGGGTATAGCTGCCTTGCAACACTCCGGGCGTGCCGAAAGTGAGCGATGCGGCGTTGTCGCCCAGGCCCGATCCGCGTCCGCCGGCCTCCACGCCGAGGAGTTGCACCGCTCGATCTTCCAGGAATGGGTGGAACAATCCGATGGCATTCGAGCCGCCGCCGACGCAGGCCACCGCCACATCGGGCAGGTGCCCGGCGGCCTCCAACATTTGCGCGCGCGCCTCGCGCCCGATCACCGACTGCAATTCGCGCACGAGATAGGGATACGGATGAGGCCCCACGGCGGACCCTAAGGAATAGTAGGTGCCGTCGGGATCGGAGACCCAATCGCGCAGCGCCTCGTCGATGGCGGCGCGCAGTGTCTTATCGCCGCCTGTCACCGGCACCACTGTGGCGCCCAACAATCTCATGCGGTCCACATTGGGCGCCTGCCGTTCGACATCGACCGCGCCCATGTACACCACGCAGGGCATGCCGAGCCGCGCGGCCGCCGCCGCGCTCGCGACCCCGTGTTGACCGGCGCCGGTTTCAGCGATGATGCGCCTGGCGCCCAAGCGCTTTGCCAGCAGCGTTTGCCCGATGGCGTTGTTGATTTTATGTGCGCCGGTATGCGCGAGGTCCTCGCGCTTCAGCCAAACTTGCGCACCCCAGCGCTTGCTCAAAGTCGGCGCGGGCGACAGTGCGGTGGGCCGGCCCACCCAGCTCTTGAGCTCTTGGTGATACTCGGCTTGAAATTCGGGCTGATGCAAATACCGGTCGATGCCGGCCTGCAGCCGATCGAGCGCGGGCACCAGTGTCTCCGGCACGTAGCGGCCGCCAAATGCGCCGAACCGCCCCTTGTCGTCCGGCATGCTCGCGGCCACCGCCGGGTCGGCGCGCAACCGTGAACTCATGATTCGCTTTCCATGTGCGCCGCCGCGGCGCGCGCGGCGCGCACGAATTCGTGGATCTTCGCCGGATCCTTGACCCCCGGTTCGGATTCGACGCCGCTGCTGACATCCACGCCGAAAGGCCGCACCGCCTGAATGGCTTCGGCGACATTTTGCGCCGACAAGCCGCCCGCCAGAATCACTTCGGTCTGGCGTGCCAGTTCTGCGGCGCGCCCCCAGTCGGCCAGCTCGCCAATACCGCTTGACGGACCCTCGAACAACATGCGACCGGGCAAGGGATTCGGCGTCTTGCGTCCGAACCGCACGACGGGCAGCACCTTGATATGCGCCGGTATTTTCAGCTCGCGCAAGTCCTCCACGTCGGTTTGAAAATAATCCGGCTTGAGGATTCGGCAAATCTCGTCGACTTTCATTTGCAGCGGATGCTGCGCCACGGCGATACGCAAAATACCCGGCGGCGCGAGCGCGGCGAGTTGCGCGGCCTGGCCGGGCGTCACCTGCCGCGGGCTCGGCGCAAAAACGAAGCCAATGGCGTCAACGTTGGCTTCTGCTGCCGCGCTGACCGCATCGGCGCCCGTGATGCCGCATATCTTGATCCACATGGCGCGGAGTGTAGCCATTTAAGCTTTAACTGTCCGTGTCGTTGCCAATATTTCACGCAGCAACTGCCGCGGGTCATCGCAGCTCATGAGCGCCGTGCCGATCAGCGCCAGCCTAAATCCGAGGCGCATCATGCGCACGGCATCGCTGGCCGAAGCGACGCCGCTCTCCGCCACGGCCGGCCTATCGCCGGGCAGCCGCTGCGCCAATACCTCGAATCGCTCGGGCACGACTTCGAGCGTCTGCAAATCGCGGCTATTGATGCCGACGAGGATCTCATCCGCGCCGCCGGCTGGGCCTTGCGCGCGCGCGGTAAGCATTTCTCGCGCGGCGTACAAATCGTCGGCGTCGAATGCCTCGAGCAGCACGAACAGGCCATGTTCGGCCGCCG
>DATNKC010000527.1:0-13757 GCA_035603615.1 Steroidobacteraceae bacterium
GCCGCAGCGATCGAGGTAGTCGCGAGAGGCGGCTGTCGCGAAGCGCTGGACGCGGGGGCCGATCGCTACCGCGATCATGTCTTTCTCCAGCCGTTCGTCGTAACGGATTCCCGCGTCGCACCCCGACGCCAGTACATCCACAAAGCTATCCTCAGCAATTATTTCCAGTCGGATCTCGGGATAAGCAGCGAGGAAGCGTGGAACGATTGCGGGTAAAACCAAACGCGCGGCGCTCACGGGAACGTTGAGGCGCAGTGTCCCCGCCGGGCGGCCACGGAAGCTATTCACCACATCGAGGGCCGCCTGCACCTCGTTCAACGCCGGCGTCAGCCGCTCCAGCAAACGCTGCCCGGCTTCGGTGGGAACGACACTGCGTGTGGTGCGATGGAGCAGCCTTACGCCGAGCTTCGCTTCCAGTCGGCGAACGGCCTCGCTGAGCCCGGAGGCGCTGCTGCCACTCGCCCGCGCCCCATCCCGAAAGCCCTGCGCCCGCGCCACCGCGAGGAAGGCATTCAAGTCACTGAGGTCCATGTCCATTGTTCGTATTACCGCACAGCCCGTGCAGATTATATAGGATTGTCGAACGAGCTCGCGGCCCTTAGTGTGGCCTTACACAAACCCACAGGAGTTTCAGGCATGTCCAGCAATGATAAATCCGGAACCTTCCAACTCGGCGATCGGCACGTGAGTCGCCTCGGCTATGGCGCGATGCAACTCGCGGGGCCTGGTGTGTTTGGTCCTCCGAAGGACCCGGGGGCAGCACTCGCCGTCCTGCGTGAGGCGGTTGCAAGCGGCGTGAATCACATCGACACCGCCGACTTCTATGGTCCGCACGTCACCAATCAGATCATCCGCCAGGCGCTTCATCCTTACCCGAAGGGCTTGGTCATTGTCACCAAGGTCGGCGCCCGGCGCGGCGCGGATGCATCATGGACGCCGGCCTTCTCGCGTGAAGAGCTGATTCAGGCGGTCCACGACAATCTCCGCAATCTCGGCGTGGACGTGCTCGACGTCGTCAATCTTCGCGCCATGTTCGACGTACATCACCCCGCCGAGGGATCGCTCGAGGCGCCGCTCACCGTGCTTGCGGAATTGCAGAAACAGGGACTGGTGCGTCACATCGGGCTGAGCAACGTCACGCCTAAACAAATCGCGGACGGGCGACGGATCTGCGAGATCGTCTGCGTGCAGAACTACTACAACCTGGCGCATCGGACCGATAGCGCCCTCATCGAGACCCTCGCGGCGCAACGCATCGCCTATGTCCCGTTCTTTCCGCTTGGGGGATTCACGCCGCTGCAGTCGTCCACGCTGTCGAAGGTCGCTGAAGGGCTGGATGCCACACCGATGCAAGTCGCGCTCGCGTGGCTGCTGCAACGCTCGCAGAATATTCTGCTCATCCCCGGAACCTCGAGCGTTGCGCACCTGCGCGAAAATCTGGCCGCCTCGCAACTCACGCTGACGCGGCAAACCTTGGACCAGTTGAACTCAATTGCCGCGTGAACCAACTCAATCTTTCCAGCAACAGGAGCATCGAAAATGACAACATCATCGCAGCGAATTGCAATCGTTACGGGTGGTAGCCGTGGTTTGGGCCGCAACACCGTGCTGAGCCTCGCCAAGCGCGGCATCGGTTCGATCTTTTCCTACAACTCCAATCAGGCAGAAGCCGAGAAGGTCGTCGGCCTGGTAGCGGAGGCGGGGGGAAAGGCTATCGCACTGCAGCTCGACACCGGCAAAATCAGCACTTTCGATCCGTTCGTCAGGAGTGTACGCAAGGCGCTGACGGAGCTGGGGGCGGAGCGCTTTGATTATTTGGTCAACAACGCCGGCAATTCGCATCACAACGCCATCGAGAAAACGAGCGAGCAAGAACTGGACGGCCTCTACAACGTCCACTTCAAGGGCGTGTTCTTTCTGACGCAGGCGCTCCTCCCGCTGATCAACGACGGCGGCCGGATCGTCATGATCTCCTCGGGTCTCACTCGCATCGTCTATCCGGGAAGCGCCCCATACGCCTCCATGAAGGGCGCCATCGAGGTACTCAGCCGCTACCCGGCGAAAGAATTGGGGCCGCGGCGAATCGCTGTCAACACGGTCGCGCCAGGTGCCATTGCTACGGACTTCAGCGGCGGTATGGTCCGTGATAATGCGGAGATCAACAAGCGTGTCGCGGATATGACGGCACTCGGTCGTGTCGGTCTGCCCGACGACATCGGCCCCATGATCGCGTCGCTGCTTTCCGAAGACAATCGCTGGGTCAATGCCCAGCGCATCGAGGTCTCTGGCGGCATGGCAATCTGAGTCGCACCGGAGCGACCTCGACAAAAGCGCCCCACCGATTCGAACAATGTCTCAGTCGATCTCCCGTACCCGGCGTTGCAGTGCGGCGATGCATGCAACCCCCAGGACCAGGGCCCCCGCCCCGGCGAACATGCCGCTCAGGCTCCACTGGACCGCGGCGCCGGCTGCTGCCAGCGAGAGCGGCACAAGCCCGAGACTCGCGAACATGAGAACGCTGATGACGCGGCCGAGCATGGCGCGGTCGACGCGTTGTTGGAACCAAGCCATTAGGTGCACGTTCACGAACCCTGCGCTTGCGCTCATGACAAAAAGGATTGGCAAGAGCGACCACAAATGGCTAAACATCCCAATCGAGGCGGTGCAGATTCCAATGACCACACTGACTGCGAGCAGAATCCATCCACGCTTGCGCTGTTGACGCGCCGCTGCCAACAACAGGCCGACCAGACTTCCTGCTGCGACCGACGACATCAAAAGACCATAGGCCGCTGGCGAGCCGAATTCATTTTTTGCCAAGAAAGCCAGGCCGACACTCAAGGGGCCGGTGATGCAGAAGTTCAACACCGAAGCCACGAGCAAGAAAGTACGCAACGCTACGTCGTTCTTGACGTAGCGCAGACCCTCGAGAATGGAGTGGGCGATGTTGGCGCGGGGTACGGCCGATTCGACCCGAGGCGGATCGCGCAGCATCAGCAGCGCGGCGATGATGAAAAGAAAACTGATGGCGTCAATGGAAAACGCCCAAGCCACGCCAAACGCCGCGATGATGATTCCGGCCGGTGCAGGCATGGCCAGCATCGCAATCTGCTGCGTACCCTGAGACAGCGCGTTTGCTGCGGGTAATTGCGCTGGCGCCACCAGCGAAGGCAGAAAGGTTTGCGCGGCCGGCGCCGCGAATGCGTCCGCGACGCCGAATAAGAAGCTCAGCGCGTAGAGCTGCCAGACTTCCACATGATGGGTCCAAATGAATGCCGCCAGGCTGGCCACCAGCAAGGTCCGCAGGGCGGCCGTTAAAATCATGATTTTGCGGGGCGAGAAGCGGTCGGTGACCGCGCCGCCGATGAGCATCAACGCGGCTCTCGGGATCGCTCCCAACATCATGATTCCGCCAAGCACCGCGCCGGATCCGGTGAGCTGCAGGATGAGCCAGGGGAGAGCCACCAGGAAGAACTGATCACCGCACCCCGAGATGGTGTTGCCTATCCATAGATAACGAAATTCGCGATTGAACAGGGGATGTCGTGCGTCTGCGCTATCCATGGGCTCGACTCATCGTATGTAAATGTGAATTTACATTTACATACCAGTGAAAGTCAACTAAGATTGAACGGTGCGTAAACAGGAGCAGACGTTGGCGCCGCAACAGGCGCGCAGCAGGCAGTCGTTAAATAAACTATTGAAGGCTGCGGTCGAGGTGTTGGGGCAGCAGGGTGTCGCAGGGGCCACCATCCCGCGCATCGCCTCGCACGCCGGCCTGACGCCAGGCGCGGTGTACCGGCGATTTCGCAATAAGGACGTCCTGCTGGAAACTGCGATTCTTCGCATTCTGGAAGATCAACACAAATTCTTGCCTCTCGCGCTGACCGTTGAGGCTGCCGCCGAGATTCCCTTTCCTACCTTGGCGGAGCAAGTCATCAACAGCTTGGTCGTCTCCTATCGCACCAATGCCATTTTGTTGCGCGCGCTGCGGCAGTTCTTGCAGGAGAAAGAGGGCAGCCCTTTTGGGAAGAAAGCCTCGAAGCTCATGATGAAGACATTTGAATATCTGGTCGATGTTTTCGTTGCCAGCGGGCGTCAGATTCAGCATGCGGATCCCCGTGCCGCTGTTGCTCTCGGGCTGATGATGATCATGGGCACGCTGTGGGAGGTCGTGGTGAGTCCTGGCGACATCAAGCTATGGAAGAGTCTTCTGCCCAAAGATGACAGGACGCTCAAGGCTGAGCTCACGCGATCTTTTTTGCGCTACCTTGGCGCGGAGCGGCAAGCGAGTTAGCCGAGAACGGACGTGTGGCGTTACCGACGCGCCTATGGATTCCACCCGGATGACCACTGTTGCGCTTGTTGTGAACAACGATAGTCAGTGCAAAAAGCCCCTGAAGGCTGCGACAGATACAGGCCGTTCATTTGCTTCGACGCATAAGTGCCGTTCATCATCAGGATTGGATCCACATTTTCCGGCGAATAATGCAAGCCTCGCCGACCAAAATCGGGTTCGGAAAGCTGCGAGACATAATCGGTGGCGCACGCCGACAGCCCCAGACAGATAATCAATGACGAAACTAGCCTCATGCTGATTCTCCACGTGGGTTGCGACATTTGGCCTTTGCAGCAGTTTTTAATAGCACGCTCTTGAAAACGAAGCAATGCATCTTACTGAGCGCCCCTTGGCCGCCGGACAGCCCTTATCTTCCCACTCCTTCCTCCCCCGCAGAAGAACTGATCGCGTCCGTCTGACTCGAGCCCCGAAATGTTCACGCCGGGGGGCAACTCGAGGCTTTCCAGGACCTCTCCGGTTCGAGGATCGACTCGCCTCAGATCGCTGTCATCGCCCTCCCAGGTGCCGTGCCAAAGGTCTCCATCGACCCAGGTCACCCCGGTGACGAAGCGGTTGGATTCGATGGTGCGCAGGATCGCGCCGGTTTGAGGGTCGATCTGGTGGATCTTTCGATCTCGATACTGTCCTACCCAGAGCGTCCCCTCCGCCCAGGTGAGCCCCGAGTCGCCGCCGCGGCCGGGCGCTGGGATGGTGGCGATCACGTGACCGGTTTTCGGATCGATCTTCTGAATGCGATCCTCGGCGAGCTGAAACAGGTGCTCGCCGTCGAAGGCCGTGCCGGCATGAGCGGCGACATCGAGCGAGCGCAGCACCTTACCGCTGGCGGGATCCAAGGCCTGCAGTTTGTCGCCGGCGGCAAACCACACATCCTTGCCGTCATATGTCACGCCAGCGACCTGCTCGACACCGGAAAAGGGCCCGTACTCACGCACAATTTCAGCAGTTGAACGACGCATGGATTGCATCTTAGTCAATCGGCAGAGGAGTGGGGAGTAACAATGTCGTCGTGAATCCCAGCACCGGCGGAGTCATCCAACACCGGGTTCTGCCGCGCCCGAAGGGCTGTACCTTGCCCGCCGCGGCAAGCGAGTCGAGCGCCCGTTGCACGGTACGCTGGCTCGCCCCGAGCGCCAGTGCAAGGGCTGAGCTTGACCAAGATTCGCTATCGGCGAGGAGAGCGAGCACTGCTGCATGTTTCTCTTCGACGGGACGCGCCAGCACGACCACCTTGCGTGCTCCGCGCGGCACGAGCGCAAAGCCGCGCTTCGTCGCCTGCACGTGGGCCAGCGTCCTGAGGAGTGTGCGAAGTCGCGCTATTTCGACTCGCAACCGTGCACGATGCGATTCATCGGCAAGTTTCAAGCGGAATGCGCGCGCCACCAGCACGTCCCTTGGCACGTCTGCCGGCCACGCCTCGCCCAGCGCACGTACGAGTGCGAATAACACCGGGCGTTTTGCCAAAGAAACCAGTTTGCCTTCCTGCCGCACGACATGACGACATGCGTCAACGATGAGGGCATTCGACGCCAGTAGCGCTTCGACCTCTTCGAGCAACAATAGTCGCGGCTCGCCGGGGGAAACCAGTCGCGCCGCAGGCATGGCGAGCACACGGGATGCGCTTTCCACCTCCGCCGTCAGCGCCGGGATGGCCGCATGGCGTGCGGCGCTCTTTGCCCGAGCGAGCGCGGCGCGCGCTACCTGGGTTCGCAGGCGGCGCACTGCTATCCCAGCGAGCACAAGCTCGTGTACGGTTCTCGAGGCGGGAGCTGAAGGCGGCTCGCCGAGTTCCGCAAGCATTTGCTCGGCTTCGCCGAGATGCCCAATCAGCAGTAGGCGGCGGACCGCAAGATATCCAGCATGCTTGGCATTGCCCCGGTCGCCGTGAGCTTCGAGCGTGGCCCGCGCTGCTTCAAGCGCCTTCGGGCTTTGGCCCAAATCGCGCGAGACGAGCGCAATCTCAGCCTCGGCGACCACGCATCTCGCACGGGCCACCGCTTCTTTCGGACCAAATGCGCGAGCTGCGCTTCGCAGCAGCGTCTTCGCTCGAGCAAGATCGCCCAACTGAGCCATGGCGATGCCGCGAAGCGCGAGGGCGGGTGCGTCGTCGCGCAGGGCGACGCGCTTCAGCGCGCCGAGAGGATCGCCCGCTGCGAGCGCGCGTGCTGCAGCGGTTATGAGTGAGTCCATCGCAATCCCGTCACACTTGTAACTCCCACCGTTGGATGCCCGGCGCTACAACTATCTCATGATCAAACAAGCGAGGTGGTAATGGCCAATTCCCGGCGAGCTTTCTTCGGCGTATCGGCATTGTTCTTCGCCGCCAGCGCGGCCGCGACGGTTATCGGGTGCGCCTCCATGTCGACGATGGGCGAAATGAGGATGCCCGGCGGTTGGACGATGTCGATGCTCTGGATGCGCATGCCCGGGCAAAGCTGGCCCGGCGCCGCCGCCTCATTCCTCGGGATGTGGGTCGCGATGATGGCATCGATGATGCTGCCCTCGTTGACGCCCATGTTGTGGCGCTGCCGCCGGGCTGCCGCCATGGCAGACGAATCGCATCCCGGGCGGCTCACTGCGCTGATAAGCCTCGGCTACCTCCTGGTCTGGGTGGTGGTGGGCATGGTGATCTTTGCGGTAGGCGTGACGCTGGCGGCGCTCGAAATGAAACTGCCGGTGCTGGGGCGCGCCGTTCCGATGGCCGCCGGAGGGCTCGTTATATTCGCCGGCGCGCTGCAGTTCACGACGTGGAAGACGCATCAGCTTGCGCACTGCCGGATGGCCCCGATGTGCGGCCGTACGTTTTCGGCGGACGGGGCGTGGCGACATGGCCTACGCCTCGGCCTACGCTGTAGCGGTTGCTGTGCTGGCCTGACGGCGGCGCTTCTCGTCGTCGGGGTCATGAACCTACTTGCAATGAGCGTCGTGACGGCGGCCATCACCCTCGAACGTCTTGCGCCGGCCGGAGAGCGGGTCGCGCGAGCAATCGGCGTGGTTCTCCTTGGCATGGGGGTGTTCCTGATTGCGCGCGCTTGCCGGCAGGGATGAGAAACGCGGATCGCGAGCGATCCATGGGGCTTGCCGAGACGCCACGCTGGACCCGCCAGGCGCGGCAACTGAGCGTATAGTCGGACTGTCGGCTCGAGACACGGCACAGGTAGCTGCGGAGAGTTCAACCCCTTTAGAAGAGAGGACTTGTATGTCGCTTCGAATCAATGACACGGCGCCGAACTTCAAGGCGCAAACCACCCAAGGCCCGATCGACTTTCACCAATGGATCGGCGACAAGTGGGCGATTTTGTTTTCGCATCCGAAAGATTTCACCCCCGTGTGCACGACTGAGTTGGGCTACATGGCAAAGATCGAACCGGAATTCACCAAGCGAAATGCCAAGCTCATCGGCCTGTCCATCGATCCGGTAGAAAGTCATAAAGGCTGGGTCAAGGACATTGAAGAGACGCAAGGCGCCACCGTCAAATATCCGATGATCGCGGATACCGATCTGGTGGTCGCCAAGCTCTACAACATGCTGCCGGCGGAAGAGGCAGGAGGTGCAGCTGGCCGCACGGCCGCGACCAACGCCACTGTGCGTTCTGTGTTCATCATCGGCCCCGATAAGAAGATCAAATTGATGTTGACCTATCCGATGACGACGGGGCGCAATTTCGACGAGATTCTCCGCGCCCTCGATTCGATTCAGTTGACCGCGAAGCACAAGGTGGCGACGCCGGCGAACTGGAAACAGGGCGAGGATGTGATCATCGCCGGCTCGGTGACTGATGAGGATGCCAAGAAGATCTATCCTGGCGGCTGGAAAGCGCCGAAGCCGTATTTGCGCATCGTCAAGCAGCCGCACTGATCATCTGAGGCGTTTATGCAGGAGAAGGCCAGCAACGGAGTGCCGCAATTCGCGACCGCCGAATATTCCACGCAACCCGGCGGGGCGATCTGCAAGTCATGCGGGAAATCGATAACCGGCGCTTCCTACCGTGTTAATGGCGTGCCCGTCTGCGGGAACTGCGCCCAACGCATCAAAGATCAGATGCCGCTTGATTCGCATGCAGCGTTTGCGCGCGGGATCTGCTTCGGGGTCGGCGGAGCGATCCTGGGTCTGGTCTTGTATGTGGGTTTCGCCCTCGCCACGGGTTGGATAGTCGGCTTTGTCTCACTGGCCGTCGGTTACATCGTCGGCAAAGCGATCGCCTTTGGCTCGGGCGGCGTGGGCGGCCGGCGTTATCAGGTGGCCGCGGTTCTGCTGACATACATGGCCGTTTCCCTGGCCGCGGTTCCCATTGCGCTGTCCCAGCAAATGAAACAGAAAAGCGCTCAACAGCAGGCGCGCGCGAGCGATCCTGCAACGGCTGCTAAACCGACTATGAGCCCTCTAAAGGCGCTCGGCGTTCTGACCGCGATCGGGTTGGCGTCGCCGTTTCTCGATCTTGCCAATCCTGCGCATGGTGTCATCGGCCTGATCATTTTGTTCGTTGGCATCAGGATCGCCTGGAGGCTCACGGCGGGCAGAGCGGTGAATATTACGGGTCCCATCAACGACCCTGCTCCAGCGGCGCCTGGGTGAGAATTGCAGCAGGAGTGCCCTCGATGCAAGAGCGCTTTGGCCCCCGATGCGTTGGTATGCGGGACATGCCATGCATTGGTGCACTCAACGATGCTCGAGCAACTCTCGGCCGGTGCGCGCCTGCACGAAGAAAATCGTGAATATGCCGAGGCCCGTAACGATTGGTCGAAAGCGCTCGAATTGCTGCCAGCGGATTCATCGCAGGCAGAATGGATTCGCGACAATCTAAGGCGGCTGGAAACGCTCGCCGCTGCTGCAACCGCCAAGGATCGGAACGCGTGGGCCAGAAGGTTCGGACCATTCGCTCCGCTGATTGTTTTGCTGGCCAACAGCAAATTTCTGCTGGTGCTGTTCAAGTTAAAGTTTCTGCTGAGCCTCGGGGCCTTCGTAGCGTTCTATTGGGCCCTATATGGTGTGCGCTTCGGCATAGGCTTTGCAGTTCTGATTTTGGTGCATGAGATGGGCCACTTCATCGAGATCAAGCGGCGCGGTTTACCCGCGGAGATGCCGGTTTTTCTTCCAGGCCTCGGTGCTTATGTCCGCTGGACCGCACTTGGCGTGTCCACGAAGACGCGTGCCCTCGTGAGTCTTGCCGGTCCCATGGCAGGTTGCCTGGGCGCTGCGGTGTGCGCTCTGATATGGGCGAAGACCGGCGATGCCTTATGGCTCGGACTGGCCTCTCTGTCGGCAATGCTCAATGTGCTGAATCTCATACCCATTTGGGTGCTCGATGGATCGCAGGCCATTATCGCGCTCAACAGGAACGAACGAATCGTGTTGTCGGCGGCGGCGGTTCTCATGGCGGCCTATTTTTCTCAGCCGCTGTTTCTGTTGGTCGCGGCCGGTGCCGCATATCGGCTGTTCACGAAAGACATTCCGCAAGCGCCCAGCCATGCCGCGACGGCGTACTACCTCATCGTGCTAACTGCGCTGGGGTATCTCATCGCGCTGGCGCCGTTGCCCGCCGCCGCTTAGCGGCCTGTGGCGTGCCTTTCGGTGCGGCGCGAGACGCCCTGCCGCGCACGATCGATTGCAGCACGACGGCGTGATTGATTTTCGGGTCATGAGCGCCATAGAGCAACGTGACACGTTCGCGGCGTGCGAGCTTACGTAGCTCGCCAACCGCCGGGTTGCCGGTCAACTCATGCTTATAGCGCCGGCTGAATTCCTTGAAGCGCTCTGGCCTGTGGTCGAACCAGACGCGCAAATTGGGACTGGGTGCAACGTCCTTCATCCAAAGCGCGAGCTTCGCGCGCGCCTTACTGACGCCCCTTGGCCAGAGGCGATCCACCAGGATCCGTGTGCCGTCCGCGGGTACCTCAGGTTCGTAAATTCTCTTTATGCCAACGCCCATGCCAACACCCCCAGCGTCAAGCAACAATCGGTACAGGTTAGTCGGCTAGATTGGTTCCGGAACCGCCCATTTCCTTGGGCATGTCCTTGAACTTCGGTTTGCCATCACGGATGGGCAACACCGTTTCTTGGTAGTTCACATGCAGCCCGGGCTCGAATTTCAGCTCAGGCAACATCGCTGCATAGATGTCGACGAGTCCCATGGTCGGGTGGTCAGTAAACAAATGGCCACCGCATTTCGTGCACCATTTGCGGAAGCTGATGGGGGTCTTGTTGTACGTCCCAATGCTGCCGGCGCCGTGGGTCACCTTCAACGATTGCGGGTTCCACAGCGAAAAGGCGTTCACAGGGCCCGCCGACCAGTGGCGGCACGACTCACAATGACAATAGCCCATTCCGGCAGGCTCGCCGGAAACTTCAAACTGCACTTCACCGCAAAAACAACTTCCCTTGAGTGTCTTTTCGCTAGCCATGTCTTATCTCCCCTGTAGTATTAGCTTGGACTGGATTGGCATCGACTCCAAAGCGCGCCATTCGGCTGACCAATTCGGGTGGAATCTCCGTCGCCCGTCCGGTGTCGGCCGAAATGAAGACCAATACCTGTTTTACGCTCATACGCAATTCACCGTGATGGGACGCCTCGATGCGGACTTCGCAGGAGGTGCGGCCAATTTTCACGGTCCACAAATTGAAGGTCAGTCGATCCCCGAAGCGCGTCGGCTTGGGAAAGTCGACGGTGAAATGCACCGACGGCGTCAAAATCTGCTTGTGATGAAATAATCCCGGTGCGCTGGCGGCGAGCCCATCTTCGAACCAATCTTCGACGAAATCGCTGATCATTTCGAAATAGCGCGGATAAAACACCCAGCCCGCGGCGTCGCAGTGTCCGAAACGTACGAGAATTTCGCGCTGAAACGCCGCCATTGCTCATCCCCCAAACCAGTCATACCCTCAGTATAGATTATGGCCGAGCCGCCAGAGTGAGGGGATGCGCGCTTGCGACAAAAGCCGCGTAACACGGGGGATGATTTGCCGGGTAAGATCGGAGAATCGCGAATTCGGCCGCAGAGCGGTTGGAAGCTCAAACTCAGGGTGATCTGTGCAAGGATTTCAATTCGAAGGATCCGCGGCGGCGATTACGGGGGCTGCCAGCGGCATTGGGCGCGCCCTGGCGCTGGAACTGACGACTCGCGGCTGCGATGTTGCGCTCGCCGACCTGGACTCAGCCGGTCTCGAGTCGGTGGCGAAGGAAATTACTGCGGCGCATCCGCGCCGGGTCACGATCCGGACCATGGATGTTGCAGATCCTGAGCAGATTCAAGAGTTCGCGGCCTCGGCGATCGCAGATTTTCCTTCCCTCAACCTGCTCTTCAACAACGCGGGTGTCGCATTGCTCGGTCAATTTGACGAATTTGATCAGACACAGATGGCGTGGCTGATGGATATCAATTTCTGGGGCGTCGTGCGCGGCACGCGCGCCTTCCTCAAGCATCTTCAAAGCCGTCCGCAAGCGCATATCGTCAATATTTCGAGCATCTTTGGGATCATCGCGCCCGCCGGGCAGTCCGCCTATGCCGCATCGAAGTTCGCTGTGCGCGGATTCTCAGAGGCATTGCGGCACGAACTCGCCGCGAACAAGAGCACGGTGAGGCTTTCGGTCGTGCATCCCGGCGGCGTGAAGACCAACATCGCACGCAAGGCGCGGACCGGCACGCAATTGCGCGAGAGCGTGAGCATGAGCGAAGTCGGTGATCGCTTCGAGCGGCTGGCGCGCACCACGCCGGCCGCGGCCGCGCAACGCATAATTCGAGGTATTGAACGCAATGAACCTCGTATCCTGATCGGCAGCGATGCGAAATTATTGGACATTATTCAACGCCTCAAGCCCGCCACTTACTGGGCGCTGCTGTCGCGTATTTTTGATCGGATGACGGTCTAGAGAAGCGCTATGGCAGGGACGCTGTGCATGCCGCAAGCAACAGAAGTGCACGCATGGAATCCTCGTGTTAGCGTTGTCCGCCAAAGTTGAGGGCATTGAAGAAATTGGAACCGCAAATCGACGCTACGCCACAGACTGCACCTCGGCGCGCCGCATTTACCTCCTTCGCAAATCGAGATTTTCGGATCTACTTTTTCGCGAGCAGCGCGGCGATGATGGCCGACAACATCGAGCACGTGATTTCTTACTGGGTGATTTTTCAAAAATTTCACTCCCCCGCGCTCGGGGCCTTCGCGGTCATC
This sequence comes from Steroidobacteraceae bacterium, assembly GCA_035603615.1. Lineage (GTDB taxonomy): Bacteria > Pseudomonadota > Gammaproteobacteria > Steroidobacterales > Steroidobacteraceae > Bog-1198. Next base: position 12,528 of record DATNKC010000527.1, read on the forward strand.
TCGCATTGGGCCCCATATCTCCTTTTTGCCGCCTACACGGGTGCCTTGGCTGATCGGTTCGATATCCGTCGCCTGATTCAGATTGGAATGCTGCTGTTTATGGGCGTATCCATTGGATGGGGTGTGATGTTCGCGACCGACTCGACACAGCAATGGAAGGCAATGGTGTTGTTGGTGGTTCACGGCTTGGCCGGCGTCATTTGGATGCCCGCTTCGCAGGTGCTGATTCACCGCATTGTCGGGGCGGAACTGGTGCCGAGCGCGGTGCGCCTCAATGCGACCGGGCGTTACCTGGCGTTTTTGGTGGGCCCCGCAGTTGGTGGCTTGCTGCTGTTGGTAGTGGGCCCAGTGAACGGAATATTCATCAATGCGCTCATCTATGTCCCGATGTTCGTATGGCTGATCAAGGCGCCCTACGGTCCTGATCGTGCGGCCGCGCCGCGGCCGCCGGGAATTCGGGGATTCAGAGACATCTGGTCGACCATGAACGTGGTGCGCCACAATCCGGTGTTGTTGTCGATGACCGTGCTGGTCGGCGCGTCGGCTTTTTTTATCGGCAACGCCTACCAGGCGCAGATGCCGGGATTCGCCCTTGATTTGGGACACGAACGTGCGGCGGATTTCTCATACAGTATATTGCTCGGGGCAGACGCGGCGGGCGGCCTCATCGCGGGATTGATTCTGGAGAGCCGCGGTCTGCTTCCGCCGAAGGTTAAAACCGCCTATATCCTCGCGATGCTCTGGTGCTGCGCACTCGCAGGATTTGCGCAAGCGCATAACTATGTCCTCGCCATAACCTTGTTGTTCGTTGCTGGATTCGTCGAGCTCGGATTCAATTCAATGGCGCAGTCCTTGGTGCAACTGAACGCGCCTGCCGAGATTCGCGGACGAGTCATTGGTGTATTTGCCATGTCGGCAAACGGGATGCGGACCTTCAGCGGCCTAAGCGTCGGTCTTCTCGGCGCCAGCGTCGGCATCCATAATTCCTTAAGCTACAGTGCCGCGGCGCTCTTTTTGTTGTACATCGCGATCTTTGTTGCGCGCTTCGCCGCTCGACGACGGCCCGCGGCGGCGCCGCCATGAAGGCCACCGGCGATAGCGAATTCATGCGGCGCGCGCTGCTGCTCGCGCAGAGAGCCGCAGAGGAGGGCGAAGTCCCGGTCGGCGCGGTGTTGGTGCTGAACGACGAAATCATCGGGGAGGGTTGGAATCGGCCCATCGCCAGCCATG
>DATNKC010000528.1:0-10337 GCA_035603615.1 Steroidobacteraceae bacterium
AGCACGTGCACGCGCAGGTCTTCCAGCTCGCGCAGCTCCGCCACACGCGCGGTGATGTCGGTGACCCGCACCATCCATGCGCGCCCTTCGAGCGGTGTGTCGACGCTCGAGAATTCGAACGAGTAATGAGCGGCGGCAAAGCTGCCGTCCGCATTCGTCAATTTAACTTCCACATCCTGCAGCGGATTCCCTGCATCGGTCTCGCCGCGCGCCGGGTCGAGCAGCCGCGTCATGTAGGTGCGCACGACGCTCAGGGTCTTGGCGGAAACCAGCGGCCCGATCAGCTTCTCGACCGTTAAATTGGCGAAATCCTGGCGGCGAAACAAGGCGCCTAACGATGCCGACACCTGCGGTTGAATCTTGCCTTTCGAATCCATCAGAAATAATCCGATGGAACTGGTCTTCAGAATGGCGTCCGTGAGCCGATTGCTCGCGTTGAGGAGTTCCTGTTTTTCGCGCTCGTGGCGTTTAACGGAGATGAACATGGCGCCCACAGGGTGCCAAAGCGCAGGCGCGCGGGGCATGATGGGTTTCACAGCCTCATGTAGGCGATTTACGTAACATCCGCGGTCGTGGCGGCCTGTGACGTGCGTCACGCTTCAAGGCGGGAATTATGCGACCGCGGCGATGGGCCCCAGGTCGGCGAGCAACTCATCGGCGGAGGCGTAACGGGCGCTTTGCTGTTTGGCCATCAGGCGATCGAGCAGCGGCTGCTGCATGGAGGTGGCCTCGGGCAACGAGGGCACCGGCGAGCTGGTGTGCTGCGACATGATGGCCACAGCGCTGCGGCCCCCATAAGGCCTCTGGCCAGTGAGCATTTCGTAGAACATGACCCCCAGGCTGTAGAGGTCGGTGCGCACGTCGACCCGCTGACCTTGTGCCTGTTCTGGGCTGATGTAATAGGGCGAACCGAGCACCTGGCCGACGCCGGTATTCCCGATCTCATCGAGCGAGCGGCGCGCCAGACCGAAGTCGATCAGCACGGGGGAATTGTCCTCGCGCAACATGACATTGGCGGGCTTCAAGTCGCGGTGCAATATGCCGAACACATGGATGACGCGCAGCGCTTCCGCAATGGCGCGCAGGTAATACAGGCTCTCGTCCACACTCAAGGGATTGCGCAACCGATCGCGCAGGTCGCCGCACGGGAAATATTCCATGGCCAGGTACAAATGACCGGGCAGTGAGCCGAAGTCATAGATCTCGGCGATCGCTCGATGCGTGATGCTGGAAATGATCTCGTACTCGCGCTGGAATCGCTCGGCATCGCCCATTTCCCGCTCGGACTCGCCGCGGGTCATGACTTTGAGCACGACATTTCTGCGCAGCCGCTCGCTGCGCGCCAGGAACACGGACGAGAAATTACTGGTCGCAATCTCCTTGACGATCGAATAACCGGGAACTTCGATGATGGTCGAATTCTCGCTCTGTGCCATCATCGCGGCGGCCTGCGCGGCGATGCGCCGTTTGGCGCACGCCTCACCGACGGTGGCGAGCAGTTGATCACGCGTGATTTGAGTCAGCGGCAGGTAGTCCTTCGCGCCGCCTTTGAGTGCGCGCACCGCCGACATTTCATTGCCGTTCTCGGCCAGTAGTATGCAATACAGCGTCGGCTGTATCCGTAGCAGCTGGGTCATGGTACTGAGCGCGGCACCGGCCAGCGCCTCGTTGGCAAAATCGGCCTGTAAAACGACCGCGTCGAGCGCGCCCTCGCTGACCAGGCGGCTCAAGGACGCCGTTTCACCGGCGCGCAGTGTGGTCACCTGTGCACTCGGCCAGTGGCTGGTCACATGATGTGTCAGCCATTGCAGACGTTTTGTGTCGCCGCCCACTACAACCAGAATTGGACCCAAGTCTGCCATGCCGATAAGGGTAGTCGCGGATAGCCCCGGATTACCCGTGGGGAATTCACATTTCGAGGCCCCAGGGCGGGAATACCTTGAAAATTACCCCATTTAGCCTGGAAAATTGCAACCTATACCCCCAGGTCGGGGTCAGTGAATTCAATCCGCAATCATTCTTTTTAAGGACGTATTTCAATGGGAAGCATCAGAACTTGGTCCCTCGCCGCAATCGCCGGCGCCTTTGTGATGGTTGTCGCTCATCAGCGCTCACATGCTGACGCCGGGCCGGTTCAATCGGCCGCGCCGATGCTGGTGGCGGCGGCCCCCGGGGGCACCTCGGCCGCACGTGTGACCGGCCTGCCGGATTTTTCAGGGCTGGTTGCCGAAGCCGGCGGCGCCGTGGTGAATGTCAGCGTGACCGAAAAGCCTGCGAAAATCTCCTCGCCCAACGGCCAGGGAGACGGAGACGATCCGCTGTCGCAATTCTTCCGCCGCTTCCAACAGCAGCAGCCCGGGCCTGACCGGACTCCGCCGAGCCGAGGCGTCGGGTCGGGATTCATCGTCAGCTCCGATGGCTACGTCTTGACCAACGCGCATGTGGTCGCCGACGCATCAGAGGTGACCGTGACGCTCACCGACCGGCGAGAATTTGCCGCCAAGGTGGTCGGCATCGACAAGGCCAGCGATGTCGCGTTGATAAAAATAGCCGCGACCGGTTTGCCGACGGTGCGCTTTGGCGATCCGTCCAAATTGCGACCGGGTCAATGGGCCATTGCCATCGGCTCTCCGTTCGGATTTGAGAACAGCGTCACCGCGGGCGTCATCAGTGCGCTCGGCCGTCCGCTGATCGACGGCAGTCAGACCAGCTACGTCACCTTCATTCAAACCGATGCCGCGGTGAATCCCGGCAATTCGGGCGGCCCGCTGTTCAACATCGACGGCGAAGTGATTGGCATGAATTCTCAGATTTATAGCCGTACCGGCGGTTATATGGGCGTGTCGTTTGCCATTCCGATTGATCTGGCCCTGAACGTCAAGGAGCAACTGCAGAAAAACGGCAAGGTGGTGCGCAGCCGCATCGGTGTTTCGATCCAGGATATCCGCCAGCAGCTGGCGCTGTCGTTCGGTCTGTCCGCGCCGCACGGGGCACTCATCAGCTCGGTGGATCCCGCCGGTCCAAGCGAGAAGGCGGGTTTGAAAGCCGGGGATGTCATCACCAGCGTCAATGGACGCAACATCGATCATTCCTGGGATCTGCCCGCCATCATTTCTCAGCTGCCACCGGGCAGCTCCGCTCGACTAGGCGTTTGGCACGATCGTAAGGCCACCGAGGTCACGGTGAAGACCGTATTGCTCGAGGATTCGCCGACTCAGGTCGCGCGCGCCTCTGCCGAGGATGGCACCGGCAAGCTCGGGCTGAAGTTGCGTTCACTGCAACCCAACGAACAGCAGGAATTGCACACCAAGGGTCGATTGCTGGTTGAAGACGTCACCGGGCCGGCACTGGCCGCCGGCTTGCAGCCCGGGGACGTCCTGTTGGGCGTCAACGGCGTGGGGGTCGCGTCCGTCGCTGACCTGAAGCGCGAGGTCTCCCGTGCGGGACATAATGTCGCTTTGCTGGTGCAGCGCGAAGACGCCCAGATCTACCTCCCTGTCGATGTCGGATAATGGGTTTCGTTGTACTTAAGCCTTGCAATCAGGCCTAATCGCGGGCGTGCAAAGCGCCACCCCCCTATTTTCTCAGAGTAGTGTTCAGGTCGCCGGCGCAACGCCGGCGACCTTCCTGCCCACCTCACGCGAAGAGATGGCGGCACTCGGCTGGGCTCAGTGCGACGTCATCATCGTCACCGGCGATGCGTACGTCGATCATCCCAGTTTCGGAATGGCCATCATCGGCCGCGTTTTGGAGGCCCAGGGATTCAAAGTCGGAATCATTGCGCAGCCGAATTGGCATAGCACCCATGACTTCGAGGCACTGGGCGAGCCGCGCCTGTTCTTCGGCGTGACCGGCGGCAACATGGATTCGATGGTGAATCGCTACACCTCGGATCGGCGGGTGCGCAGCGATGATGCCTATACGCCCTTAGGGGTCGGCGGCAAGCGTCCGGATCGGTGCGTCATTGTGTATTCGCAGCGGTTGCGCGAGGCATTCAAGCATGTGCCGATCGTCGTCGGCGGCATTGAAGCCAGCCTGCGGCGTATCGCGCATTTTGATTACTGGTCGGAGCAGGTGCGCCGTTCGGTCCTGGTCGATGCGAAGGCCGATCTGCTGGTCTATGGCAATGCGGAGCGGCAGATCGGCGAGATCGCGCGCCGGCTGCACGAGGGGCAGTCCATCGGTGAGATCACCGATTTGCGCGGCACGGCTTTTTTAAGGCGCGGCATGCCGGCCGGCTGGGTGGAAATCGATTCGAGTGAATTGGATACGCCGGGTCCTTTGGTCCCGCCCATCGATCCTTATGCGGGCGAAGAGGAGCGCAAGCTCGCGTTGCAACCGGCGCCGTTGAGCACACCCGCGGCCGCCGAAAAAGTCGTGAAATTCTACCGCAAGGTACCGAATGCGCAGCGCGAGCGCAGTGTTATCCGCATGCCGTCCTACGAGCAGGTCAGCCAAGATGCGGTGCTGTATGCGCACGCCTCGCGCATTTTGCACATGGAATCGAATCCGGGAAATGCGCGCTCGCTGGTGCAACGCCACGGAACACAGGAGCTGTGGCTGAATCCGCCGCCCATTCCTTTGAGCACGGCGGACATGGATGCAATTTACGAATTGCCCTATGCGCGCCGCCCGCATCCTTCCTATGGCGAGGCGAAGATTCCGGCCTATCACATGATTCGATTCTCCGTGGCCATCCAGCGCGGCTGCTTCGGCGGCTGCACCTTCTGTTCGATCACCGAGCATGAAGGCCGCATCATCCAGAGCCGCTCCGAAGATTCTGTGATCCGTGAGATCGAAACCATCCGCGATGATGTAAAGGGATTCACCGGGGTTATTTCGGACCTGGGCGGCCCCACGGCAAACATGTATCGGCTGCATTGCAAGAGCGAAAGCATAGAGTCCGCATGCCGGCGGCCATCCTGTGTGTTCCCGGGCATCTGCCCGAATCTCAATACCGATCACGCGCCGCTCATCAATTTGTATCGGCGCGCACGCGCACTGAAAGGCATCAAAAAAGTATTGATCGCCTCAGGGGTTCGTTACGATCTTGCGATCGAATCGCCGCAGTACGTGAAGGAATTGGCGACGCATCACACCGGGGGCTATTTGAAAATTGCGCCGGAGGCCATCGGCGAGGGCCCTTTATCCAAGATGATGAAGCCCGGCGTCGGCAGCTACTACCGGTTCAAGGAACTGTTTGACAAGTACTCTAAAGAGGCGGGTAAAGAACAGTATCTGATCCCTTATTTCATCGCGGCGCACCCGGGCACCCGCGATGTGGACATGCTCGAGCTTGCCCTGTGGCTGAAGAAGAACGGATTTCGCGCCGATCAAGTGCAGGCTTTTTTGCCCTCGCCCATGGCGACTGCGACGGCGATGTACCACTCCTCCAAGAATCCGCTGAAGAAGATCAGCCGCACGAGCGAGGAGGTGGTGATACCGAAGGGCATCAAGGTGCGCCGCCTGCACAAGGCATTTCTACGCTATCATGATCCGGAGAATTGGCCGCTGCTGCGTGATGCCTTAAAGCGGATGGGGCGCGCAAATTTGATCGGCAACGGCAAGCAGCATCTGATTCCGGCCTATCAGCCCGTGGGGACGAGACCGGCAAGCACAGCACGCCCGTTTCGCACCCAACATACCGGACTGCCAAAATCCGGCCGCGGCGCCGGCAACTCCCGGCGAGGCAGAGCCTAAAACGCGAACGGAATCGCTTGCTAGCGTCCCTTTGGTACGTTTACAGTTCTGGGCTGTCTAGCGGCTTGCCGCCGCATTTCTCAACGATACCGCTTCAGGAGCGCGAAGAACGCCTTAGGAAGACTTAAGGCGCGTGTGCAGAATGGATAAGTGGGTGGTACATAAATTTGGAGGTTCGAGCGTCGCGGATGCCGCGTGCTTTCGGCGTGTCGCCGAAATCGTCGAAGCCTCATCGAATCCGCGCGAGGCCATCGTTCTCTCGGCTTGCCGCGGCGTCACCGACGCCCTGCTCGAGCTGGTGGCACTGGCGGAGCAGCCCGACAAGGAATTCGGTGCGGCGATTCGCGCCTTGAAGGCACGGCACTTGGACCTGGCGGCCGAGCTGATATCCAAGCCCGCGTATGAGAGCTACAAGGCGCAGTTCGAGCGCGACTGCCTGGACATCGCCGGCATGCTGCAGACGGTGCGCCTCATTCGCTCATCGACCTACTCGATGCGCGATGTGATCGCGGGCTTTGGCGAGATCTGGTCGACGCGGCTGTTCGCACCGTTTCTGCGCGAGCGCGCCCGCATCAAAGGCGACATCCTGTGGATCGATGCGCGCGAAGTCATCATTGTCGAGTGGGGCTCCTTGGGGGCTGCCGTGCAATGGCCGGCGAGCGAGGCCAATCTAAAGAAATTGGTGCCGCCGAATTTCTTAGGAAGGCTCATCGTCACCGGGTTCGTCGCCACCACGACCAAGGGCAAGCAAACCACGCTGGGCCGCAACGGCAGCGATTTTTCGGGCTCCATTTTCGGCGCGCTCCTGGATGCCATCGAAATCATCATCTGGACCGACGTTGACGGCGTGCTGTCGGCCGATCCGCGCTTGGTGCCGAACGCGCAGGTCATCGATCAACTCTCGTACAACGAGGCGATGGAACTTGCGTACTTCGGCGCCAAGGTCATTCACCCGCAGACCATGGCGCCCGCCGTGTCGCGCGACATTCCCATTTTCATCCGCAACACCTTCGCGCCGCAAAAGCGCGGCACGCTGATCTGCGCCAACCCGGTCTCGGCGCTGATCGTAAAGGGCATCACCAGCATCGATCCGGTTGCGCTGGTGAATCTCGAGGGCGCCGGGATGATCGGCGTACCCGGCACGGCGCATCGCTTATTCGGAGTACTGCGCGACTCCGGGATCTCCGTCATCCTGATTTCGCAGGCCAGCTCGGAGCATTCGATCTGCTTTGCGATTCCCGAAGCACAGGCGGTTCGCGCGGAGGAAGCAGTGCGCCGCGCCTTCGATGCTGAATTGCGCGGCGGCCAGATTCAGCACGTCGAGGTTGCGCTCGGCATGAGCATTTTGGCGGTCGTCGGCGACGGCATGGCCGGTGCGCATGGTGTCGCCGCGAAGGTTTTCAGTTCGCTGGGCGACGCCGCGATCAGCGTACGGGCGATTGCGCAAGGCGCTTCCGAGCGCAATATCTCGGTGGTGGTCGACGGCAAAGGCGCGGCACGGGCACTGCGCGCCGTGCACGCCGCCTTTTACCTGTCCCCCAACACATTATCCATAGGCTTGATTGGCCCCGGTACGGTCGGGCGCGTGCTGCTGGCGCAGATCGCGACGCAGATCGATCGCTTACGGGAGTTGAACCTTGATTTGCGGGTTCGAGGCATTGCCAGCTCGAAGCGCATGCTGCTCCAGGAAACCAGCGTGGACTTGAGCCGCTGGGCGGAGCTTATGGCAGAGGCCGGCGAGCCTTTGAATCTGGAAAAATTCATCAATCACGTGCAGGCGGACTATGTGCCGCACACGGTGGTGATCGACTGCACGGCGAGCGCCTCAATAGCCGATCAGTATCGGGACTGGTTGTCGCGCGGGATTCACATCGTCACGCCGAACAAAAAGGCCAACAGCGGAACGCTCCCTTATTACCGCTCCTTGCAGGACGCAAAACGCGACGCCGGCACTCACTATTTGTATGAGGCCACCGTCGGCGCGGGGTTGCCGATCATACATACGTTGCGCGATCTGCGCGGCACCGGCGATGAGATCACCCAAATTGAAGGCATCTTTTCCGGAACCTTGGCGTATTTGTTCAATGTGTTCGACGGCAGCGAGTCTTTTTCCTCCATAGTCCGCGCCGCCAAGGCGAAGGGCTATACCGAACCGGATCCGCGCGATGATCTGTCCGGCATCGATGTGGCCCGCAAGCTCATTATTCTCGGCCGCGAAATGGGTCTCACCCTGGAAATAGCGGACGTTCAGGTCGAAGGTCTGGTGCCGGAGGCACTCACGCAGTGCAGCGTCGAGGAATTCATGGCTCGATTACCTGAGTCCGATGCCGCCATGGCGGCTGCGCTCGCGGAGGCGCGCCTGAAGAATCAGGTGCTGCGCTATGTCGGGCGTATCGATGCCGCGGGCAAGGCGACCGTGGGCCTCATGCGCCTGGAGGCCAAGCATGCCTTTGCGAACATCGCGCTAACCGACAACGTGGTGCGTTTCGCGACCCGCCGCTATTGCGACAATCCCTTGATCGTGCAGGGCCCGGGAGCGGGGCCTGAGGTGACCGCGGCCGGCGTGTTTTCCGATCTGTTGCGATTGTCTGCCTACCTTGGCGCTCATATTTAACGAGGACCCAAGTGCTTACCGACGTCACCGCCTTCGCCCCCGCCACGGTTGCCAATGTCGGGATCGGCTTCGATATCTTGGGCCATGCGGTCGACGAAGTGGGCGACCGGGTTCGCATACGCCGAATTGAGGACAACGAAGTCAGAATTCGCTCGATCACCGGTATCGCCGGAGAGCTGCCGGTCGACCCGCAACACAACACCGCTGGGCGCGCGGTGCAGGCGATGCACGCGGCGTTGGCGCCGGGCTTCGGATTTGAACTGGATATCGAAAAAGGCATTCCTTTAGGGTCAGGCATGGGCGGCTCGGCGGCTTCCGCTGTGGCTGCGGTGGTCGCGGCCAACGCGCTGCTGCACGCCCCGGCGCCGCAGATCCAGCTCCTGAAGTTCGCAATGGAGGGGGAGATTGTCGCGAGCGGCGCCGCGCACATCGATAATATCGCGCCCTGCCTGTACGGCGGATTGACGCTGACGGTGGGTATCGACAATCCCCGCGTGAAGCAGATTCCGGTTCCGCGCGGCCTGCGCTGCGTTCTGGTGCATCCGCATATGTATCTGGGGACTCGCGAGGCGCGCGCCATCCTCAATATCAATGTCAGCCGCTCGGATTTTGTATGGCAAAGCGCGAATCTCGCCGGTTTCATCAGCGGCTGCTACTCCAACGATTTGGAAATGATCCGCGAGTCCTTCAATGATGTCATCATCGAGCCGCAGCGCCACTCATTGATTCCCGGCTTCAAGGATGTGCAGCGCGCGGCCATGTCCGCCGGCGCCCTCGGCTGCTCGATTTCCGGCGCCGGGCCGGCCATCTTTGCCTGGTCCGCCTTTCAACATGCCGAGGCGGTGCGCGGTGCCATGGTCGCCGCCTTCGGCGAGCATCAGTTGCAGTCCGATTCCTGGGTGTCCCTCATGCAGAACTATGGTGCTCGAGTGGTAAAGGCCTGATGCCTGACATGAGGTTTGCAAGCTCGCGCGGCGGCGCGCCGCTGGTGAGCTTGAGTCAAGCCATGGCGCAAGGCCTCGCCCCCGATGGCGGTCTGTATGTCCCAAGCGAGATGCCGACGATCGATGTGCAAGCGCTACCTGCTCGCGTAAGCCTGCCCGAAATCGCGCGCTTGAGTCTCGCCAGGTTCTTTGCCGGGGACGGCTTGCGTGACGAGCTCGGGGCAATTACCCATGCCGCCCTGAATTTTCCCGCGCCGACGACGCCGGTGCGGGGCGCCCGTGATCCTCTATATGTCCTGGAGCTTTATCACGGCCCGACGGCGGCATTCAAGGACTTCGGGGCACGCTTTCTGGCTGAGTGCCAGCAGCGGTTACAGTCAGCGGCCTTTGCTCAGCCGCTGACCATTCTGGTCGCTACCTCGGGGGATACCGGGGGAGCGGTCGCCGCCGCCTTTTACCGGCGTGCATGGGCGAGGGTCGTCATTCTTTACCCAAAAGGACTGGTGAGTCCGCGGCAGGAGCGCCAGTTGACCTGCTGGGGCGAGAATGTGTTGTCGCTGCGCGTCGACGGAACCTTCGACAATTGTCAAGGTTTGGTCAAGAAGGCGTTCCGAGATCCCAAATTGAGCCGGGCGCATCGCTTTAGCTCGGCGAACAGCATCAATATCGGACGTCTGCTGCCGCAGATGGTTTACTACATCGCATCGAGCCTCAAGATCGCCGCGAGTACCGGAAAGAAACCATCCTACATCATTCCTGCCGGGAATTTGGGCAACGCCTGCGCGGCGCTGTGGGCACGCGCCATGGGGTTCCCGCTTGCGCGCATCATCCTGGCGCACAATCTGAATCGCACCGTTCCTGATTTCCTTTCCACGGGCCGATGGCAGCCGAGGCCCAGCATCGCAACCCTCGCGTCGGCCATGGATGTAGGAGACCCCAGCAACATGGAGCGTATTCGCTCGCTCTATCCGAGCTGGGAGACAATGCGCGAACATTTGAGCGCAGAGAGCGTCGATGACGTTACAATTCGCTCTCGTATCGGAGGGGACTTCATGCAATTCGGACGCGAATGGTGCCCG
>DATNKC010000529.1:0-2585 GCA_035603615.1 Steroidobacteraceae bacterium
AAAATCTACTCGGGCCCTTCTGGGTGATTTTTGAGGTCTGCTACCTGTTGTTCATCATTTTGATTCTGGCGGTATTCGGCGCCGCCGCGGGAGCCATCGGCACGGCTTTATTGGGCTGGCCCGCGCTCGTCGGGACCTTAAGCTTGATCGCCTGCATCAGTTTCGTCACCACCTACGGCACCGCCTCCGTGGAGCGCCTGTTCAAGTGGGTCTCGATTTTCCTGTACGCGGTGTACGCCATATTCGTCGTACTGTCGTTCTTCGCCTTCGGCGATCGAATCCTGGTGAACTTGGCGGCGCCGGCGCCGCACGAGGGATGGGTATTGGGCGGATTCACCTATGCCGGCTACAACGTGGTCGGCGCGGTGATCATTCTGCCCGTGCTGCGGCATTTGACCAGCAACAAGAACGCGATCATCGCCGGCGTCCTGGCCGGTCCGTTCGCCATGATTCCAGCCCTGCTCTTTTTCATCTGCATGATTGCCTATTATCCGCAGATCGGCAGCGAAGCGCTGCCGTCGGATTTCCTGCTGAAACGTTTGAATTTTCCGGCGTTTCACTACCTGTTCCAGCTGATGATTTTTTTGGCGCTGCTGGAAAGCGGCACCGGCTGCGTGCATGCCTTCAATGAGCGCATCGCGCAAGCCTACTCCGCTCGCAAAGGCGGCAGCCTGTCCAAATCCGCACGCCTCTGGATTACCGGCGCGCTGCTTTTGGGCTCGATATTCTTGGCGGCGCGATTCGGATTGGTGACCCTGATCGCGCGCGGTTATCGAGGTCTGGCGTACATGTTCCTCGCCGTATTCGTGCTGCCCGTCATGACCGTTGGGGTGTGGCAGTTGTACGCGCGGCGCAAGGCAACGCGGTCCGTCGCGGTCAGCCCGTAGTAGTTTGGTCCGCAGCGGCCGGCTCGCACGGTTAGTGAGCAGCGGTTAGTGAGCGGCGGTTAGTGAGCCGCCGTCGACGCGCCCGCCGCCGTCAAGTCATACGCCGGCGGCGGCTCCGCATGCATCAAGTTGCGCACCAGAAAATCCCAAGCGCGGCGCAATGCGTAGCGGCTCAACAGCAGGGTGCCGTGACCTGCGTTCGGGACGATGAGCAGCTCGAAGTCTTTGTTGGCACGGATCAGTGCATCGACCAGTTGCAATGTCTGGCTTGGAAACACATTAGAGTCCATGTCGCCGTGCAATAAAAAAAGCTTGCCCTTGATAGTACCAACCAGAATGGGATTCGCCGCATCGGTGTAGTTGCTGCCCGACTCAGGACCGTTGTACGTTTCGCCCCAAACGGCGATATAGCCGCGCTGGTCGTGATTGCCGGCATCCGCAACGCCGACTTTGAAAAAGTCGGGAAACATTTCCATCGCGTGCACCGTCGCATAGCCGCCGCCCGAAGTGCCATAGATTCCGACTCGATCCAGGTCCATGTACGAGTGGCGGCGCCCGAGTTCGCGCAGGACCGCTACGTGATCGTCGAGATGCCCTGCTTGGGCGAGACCACCATACGATTCATCATGGAAGCGCTTTGACCTGCCGTGCGAGCCACGCCCGTCTACTACGATCACGACGAATCCCAATTCTGCATAAGCCTGCGCGCCCATTCGATCGAATACGGTCGCCAGGAAATTCGGCTGCGCGCGATGTGATTGCGGGCCCGGATAGGGGGAGTCGAGGACCGGATAGCGTTTGCTCGGATCAAAATTCGACGGCCGCAGCAGATTGCCATACAACATCGTCTTGCCGTCCGCGGCCAGCGCGCTGAATCGCTCCGGCGGGACAAGGCCTGTCGCCATCAGTCGCGACACATCGGCGCGCTCTATCTCGGCGATCAAACTGCCATCCGCGCGGCGAAGCACCGTAACGGGCGGCAAGTCGGTTCGGCTGTACGTATCGATGAAGTAACGCCCCGACGGCGAGAAGCCGTAGGAATCCTCCGGGTTGCCCGAAGCGTCCGGCGCCTTGTTGACGAACACGCCGGCTTCCTGCTCGGAACGAACCGCGTGATCCGCGGCTTCGGGGGTGAGTCGTCGGACTCGCCCGTCTTTCAAACCGATTCGGTACACCTGGCGGTAGTAGGGATCGAGGCCGGGTTCGCGTTCGTTAGCGGCGATGTAAATAAAGCCATGCGCTTGATCGAGATGCAGGACGTTGCGAACCGTCCAGGGTCCGGCGGTGACACGCCGCTTCAGACGGCCGGTCGAGCCGTCGTAAAGATAGAGGTGACCGAAGCCATCGCGCTCGGAAAACCACAAGACATCACGATTTCCGAGTACATAGACCATGGGGCACTCCCCCAGACTGGCCGATTCGACGAATGTATTGCCGGTTTCGGACAGGAGTTGGCGCGATGTACCGTCGCTGGCTTCAATGAGTTTCAGGCTCATGCTCTTCGCGTAGCGCGAGCGCGCAATCAGGTACACACGCGCGCTGTCGGGCGACCACCAGGCATCGCCGGCGTCGATCGGTGTAAAGAATAAAGCCGGCATGGCCGCGCCGACCGCTCGGCCGGTTCGATTCGCCACGTCGAACAACCACGGTTCGGCTTGCGCAACAACGGCGTCATTGGGCATGGCATAGGGCCACTGA
>DATNKC010000530.1:0-2725 GCA_035603615.1 Steroidobacteraceae bacterium
TACTCGTCGATGACAAGCCGGTGAAGGATATTGACGAGGCGTTGTTGCGCCTTGCAGGACTTCCCGCCGACACGAAAGACGAATCAGCGGTCCTCGGCCCGATGACTTATTCGGCGGTGGCCCCGTCCTACCTCAAAGCCGGTAGTGACCAACCCGTGCTGTTTTGGCCCCGCACGGCCAGCAACGCGGCCGTCTGGGACAAGTACGCCGCGGCGGGTTTGAATCGCGTGAAGTTCGAGGCCTGCTATTGCTCAATCTTCGATGAATGTTGGGTCGAAAACTCGCACAGGTTCAAGCCCACCGCGGTCCCGAGCTGCAGTTGAAGCGCTGGCTCAGAAACACCGCGCTCGGTTGGGCGCTCGTCGGCGGAGTGCCCGCCGCCCTCGGGGCCGCCACCCCCTATCAGGTCTACGTGACCAACGAAAGGTCGGGAGACGTCACGGTCATCAACGGCGGTGACTTTAGCGTCGCGGCCACCATTCCCGTGGGCAAGCGGCCGCGCGGCATTCACATAAGCCCCGACGGCAAGGTCGTGTATGTGGCCTTGAGCGGCACACCGATTGAAGGACCGCCGCAGATTGATGCGCACGGCAATCCGATTTTCGACAAGAAAAAAGACGATGATGACGAGAATGCCGACAAGTCCGCCGACGGCATCGGTGTATTGGATGTCGGCGCGCAGAAGTTGAGAAGCAAGCTCAATGCCGGGTCGGACCCCGAGGAATTCGCGCTCAGCAAGGATGGGCGCCAGATTTATATCTCCAACGAGGACACCAAGAGCGCGAGTGTGATCAATATCGCCTTGGGAAAACTGCAACATATCATTCCGGTCGGCCAGGAGCCGGAGGGCGTGACCACCACTCCCGACGGCAAGCAGTTTTACGTCACCTGTGAAGCGGGCGGCGATATTTACGTCATCGACGCACACTCGTATGCCGCAGTTGGTCACTTCAAGGTGAATGGACGACCGCGCAGCGTGGCATTTCTTTCCGCGGGCGGGATCGGATTTATTCCGTCGGAATCGGCCGGCGAGTTGAACATCATCGACTCGGTCAATGCCAAAGTGCTGAAGACCATCAAGCTGTCCGCCGGCTCCAGGCCGATGAAAGTCAAATTGTCGCCCGACGAAAAGCGACTGTATGTCAGCAATGGCCGGGCCGGTACCATTTCCGTATTTGACAGCCACAGCTATGAGTTGCTGGAGACCATCAAGGTCGGTGCGCGGCCGTGGGGCATCGGCATTTCACCCGATGGCAAATTTCTGTTTGCGGCGAATGGTCCGTCGAACGACGTTTCTGTGGTCGACCTGAAGACCAACAAAGAGGTGTCGCGGATCAAGGCCGGCTCGAGTCCTTGGGGCATCGCTATCGCTTCCCGATGATGAAAACCTCCTGCGCCGTGATACTGCGAGTGAATCCTTGCTTGAATGCTCGCGCGCGAAGTACCGCAGGCCCGCTCAACCTGATCGGCTTTTCGTACAGCATGTCGCTCGTTCCTGGCACGCTGCCATCCAAGGTGTAGCGTATCTCGGCGCTCGGCTCGCCGGCCGTCAAGGAAATCTCCACGGGTTGCCCATAGGTTCCGCCTTGCGGAGAAATGGTCGGCGGCGCGAGTACTGCAGGCCCCGGCAGGCTGTTGATCCACTCGCCGAGGAGCTGCACGCCTTTTTGATCGATTGTTTCGCGCGCCAGCGGCGGCATCCTGATATCCCCAATCGTGTCGACGCGCATGTACGCAATCGAGCGCCATATATCATGCGGTGAAATGACCCTCGGCCGGTCGACGCCCTGATCGATCAGAACCGGCCCATCGATGAGCGCCTGTTTCGCAAGCGGCGTGTCATAGCGCGCATCGAAGTTGGCGACGGTCCCGCCGGGACGGTGACACTGCGCGCAATTCGCATCGAGATACGAGCGCGCGCGATCCTGCAAGGACCGGCCGGTGTCATCGGCGGCGGCGAGCGCGGTAAATGTTTGCACCTCCTCATCCTTGAACGCGGGCGCAAATAATCCGAGGTGATTCCAGGTGCGCAGCTCATTGTCAGTGACCCCCGAAGCATAGGTGAAGGGCCGGTTCAGCTGCCGTGTTTTCGCGCCGAGCACACCGCCGGCGCCGGCCGTGTGGCAGGCAAGACAATCCTGTCGGCTGGGGTAGTACCAAGTCTGCTCATGGACCTCGCCAGTCGCGGACTTGACTTGAATGGTCTCGGTGACGCTGGTGCTGAGCAATTCCGCATCGCTGCCGTCAGGCCGCCATTTGTAGACCGCACCATAGACGCCGCCGCGCGAGTCGCGCACCAACAATCGCGTTTCGAGCCGACGCTTGGTGCCGGGGTTAGCCGAGTCCAGGGCCAAGTCAAAATTCTTCACGAACACGGTGCCGGCAGGGAAGCGCCATTCTCCCGACGCCGAAAAGATGATCTGTCCTGGGGGAACGGCGATCCAACGCGACTTATCCGCGCCATCAGACCAGAAGGCCACATTGAGATCGTACGGGATCAAACCCGGGCTCGCGATGCGCTTGGGGGTATCGCTGAAAACACCGGTCTGCGAGAGCAATGGCGGGATCTTGCCATCGGCTTCGGATGGCATTTCCAAGTAGGGCTTGGTGGCGATTCGGGCTTCGAGACCGTAGGGCGCGGAGTGCGAACAACTCGCCAGCATGAGAGGTAACGCGAATCCCAGGCCAACGGCAGCATTCAGTCCCAGTCTGATCATCCAGCTAT
>DATNKC010000531.1:0-3832 GCA_035603615.1 Steroidobacteraceae bacterium
GAGCCTGCTCGCTTCCAAGTACGCGGTTTCTGCCGCGGCCTTGACAGGAGCGCCGCCGGGGGAGCCTCTGATCACGCGGCCCCTCTGCGCTTACCCGCGGGTTGCCCATTGGACGGGCAGCGGATCGAGCGACAAGACAGAAAATTACGTCTGCCGGTGATTCGTCGCAAGCGATGAAGGCGATGCCCTAGGTGCGAATGATATAGGCGACTATTTCTTCCGCGGCTTCCTCGGCGGATGTCTCGACGGTATTGACGCGAATTTCCGGGTGCTCCGGCGGCTCGTAGGGCGAGTCAATTCCCGTAAAGTGCATGAGCTGCCCGGCGCGTGCTTTTTTGTAGAGACCTTTCACGTCGCGTTGTTCGGCCACCTCGAGCGGTGTTTCAACGTAAATTTCGACGAACTCACCCGGCTGCGACATCTCGCGCACCATGCGCCGCTCGGCGCGAAAGGGTGAGATAAACGCAGTCAACACGATTAGCCCAGCGTCCGTCATGAGTTTCGCGACTTCGCCGATGCGGCGAATGTTCTCGACGCGATCCGCGTCGGTGAAGCCCAGATCCTTGTTGAGCCCATGGCGGATATTGTCGCCGTCGAGTAGAAAGCTGTGCCTGCCGAGGGCGTAGAGTTTTTTCTGCACCAGATTGGCAATGCTGGACTTTCCCGCGCCGCTCAAGCCGGTGAACCATAACAGCCGCGGGCGCTGGTGTTTCAAACGGGCGTGCGCGTCGCGATCGATGTCGAGCGGTTGCCAGTGCACATTGCTCGAACGGCGCAAGGCAAAATGCAGCATGCCCGCGGCAACCGTCGCATTGCTGATCTTATCGATCAGAATGAAGCCGCCGAGCTCGCGGCTTTTCTCATAGGGCTCGAACACCAGGGGCTTGTCCGTGGACAGATTCGCGACGCCAATGGCATTGAGGCCCAGCGTCTTTGCGGCAAGGTGTTCCATCGTGTTGACGTTGATCTGATACTTCGGGCTGTGGATGGTCGCGGTCGCGAGCTGCGTCGCGAGCTTCAGCCAATAAGGTCGGCCGGGCAGCAATTCCTCATCGGCCATCCACACCAGCGTCGCTTCGAACTGATCCGCCATTTCGGGGGGATCCTCCGCGGCGGCAAGCACATCGCCGCGACTGCAGTCCAATTGGTCGGCCAAGGTGAGCGTGACTGCCTGTCCCGCGACCGCCTCTTGAAGATCCGCATCCTGAGTGACGATTCGCGAGACAGTCGACGTTCTGCCCGATGGCAGCACGCGCACCGAATCGCCCGGTCGAACCCATCCTTGCGAGATAAGGCCCGCGAAACCTCGGAAATCCAGATTGGGACGGTTGACCCATTGAACCGGCATGCGAAACGGCCGCCGCTGCGCCCCCGTAGCGTCGATGGCAACGGTCTCGAGATACGAGATCAGCGATGGGCCCGCATACCAGGCCGTGTTGCCGGAGGCGGAGGTAATGTTGTCTCCGGCAAGACTTGAAATCGGAATGGCAATAAAGTCTTGGATGCCGATGCTGTCGGCGAAGGTTCGATAGTCGGCGATGATTGCATCAAATGTTGCCTGTGCGTAATTCACCAGGTCCATTTTATTGACCGCCAGCACGATGCTCTTGATGCCGAGCAGATGGGTCAGGTAGCTGTGCCGCCGCGTCTGCGTCAACACGCCTTTGCGGGCGTCAACCAGGATAACGGCTAAATTCGCGGTCGATGCCCCGGTGACCATGTTGCGGGTGTATTGCTCGTGGCCCGGCGTGTCGGCGACGATGAATTTGCGCTTCTCGGTCGCAAAGTAACGATAGGCCACATCGATGGTGATCCCCTGTTCGCGCTCGGCGGCGAGCCCGTCGACCAACAAGGCAAAGTCGATGTTTTGCCCTTGCGTGCCGATCCGTTTGCTATCGGCTGTCAACGCGGCGAGCTGATCCTCGAAGATCATCTTGCTTTCATATAGCAGGCGCCCGATGAGCGTCGATTTGCCGTCATCCACCGAGCCGCAGGTGATGAATCGCAGCAGCGATTTGTGCTGATGCGTGTGCAGGTACGCTTCGATGTCCTGCGCAATCAGGTCATGCGCTTCGTACGAGGAGTGAGCGGGTGGGCCGGTCATCAAAAATATCCCGCTTGCTTCTTCAGCTCCATCGAGGCCCCTTGATCGTGATCAATCGCGCGGCCTTGGCGCTCGGAGGTCGTCGTCAAGAGCATTTCCTGAATAATTTCGGGCACGGTCGTCGCGCTGCTCTCGACCGCTCCAGTGAGCGGGTAACAACCGAGTGTGCGAAACCGAATTGATCGTTGCAGCGGAATCTCTCCGGGACGCAGACGAAAGCGCTCATCGTCGACCATGAGCAGCAGGCCATCGCGCTCAACCGTTGGTCGGGATGCGGCAAAATACAAAGGGACGATCGGAATTCCTTCAAGATGGATGTACTGCCAGACATCGAGTTCGGTCCAATTGGAGAGCGGAAAAACGCGAATGCTTTCGCCTTTGCTCTTGCGGGAATTATAAATATTCCATAGCTCCGGACGCTGATTCTTCGGATCCCAGCGCTGGTTGGCGGAACGAAAGGAAAAGATGCGCTCCTTGGCGCGGGATTTCTCTTCATCGCGGCGTGCGCCGCCGAATGCCACATCGAAGCCATATTGCGTCAGCGCCTGTTTCAACCCCTCCGTCTTCCACAGGTCGGTATGCAGACTGCCGTGATCGAAGGGGTTGATCCCCCGGGCCACGGCGTCTGGATTCTGGTGCACGATGAGCTGCATGCCGCTGCGCTTGGCAGCCTCATCGCGCATTTCGTACATGGCGCGAAACTTCCAGCGGGTGTCCACGTGCAGGAGCGGGAAGGGCGGGGTGCCTGGATAAAATGCCTTGCGGGCCAGGTGCAGCATGACGGCGCTGTCCTTACCCGCCGAATACAGCATCACGGGCTTTTCGTTTTCCGAAATGACTTCACGCATGATGTGAATGCTTTCGGATTCGAGCCGTTGCAGATGGGTCAGGGCGACGGTGGCAGTCTGCGCCGGTTGCTTGTTCATTCCGCACAAACCTACGCGGCCGCTAGCTCCGCCGTCAAGCCGAGTCCCGATTTGGCGATATCATTCAAGCATAAGGGCAACGAAATGGTTGCGTATACGCCATTACCGGTCTAATATGCATCCAGGAGGTTGCATATGAACACATCGACTGATCGCATTGAAAGAAAGGTACTGATCAAGGCGTCCCGCGGCCGTGTATGGCGCGCGGTGTCCGACGCGGGAGAATTGGGCGATTGGTTTGGCGTCAATTTCAAAGGCAAGACCTTCGAGGCGGGCAAGCACATTCAAGGAAAGATCACTTATCCGGGCTACGAGCATTTGACTATGGACGTGCTCATCGAACGGATCGTGCCGGAGCAATTGCTTTCCTGGCGCTGGCACCCGGCGGCTATCGATCCCAAGGTCGACTATTCTCAAGAACCGACGACTCTGGTCGTGTTCGAGCTTCAGGAGGTCGATGGCGGCACGATGCTCACCCTGGTTGAGTCGGGCCTGGATAAAATACCGCTGGCGCGCCGCGCGGACGTGTTCCGCATGAACAGTTCGGGGTGGGATCAACAGATGGAGAACATCAAAAAGCATGTCGGTAAGACGTAAGGCGGCGGCGGCGGCTAAGCCTAAGCCATTGCAAATTTACGCGCCGGTGTTCGCCGCCCTGGGAGATGAGATTCGGCTCAAGCTGATCGCCGCCCTATGCGTGGGCGGCGCCATGTCAATTACGCAGCTGACGTCCGGGACCGACATATCGCGGCAGGCCATCACGAAGCACTTGGGAGTGCTGGCAGCGGCGGGTCTGGTGCGT
>DATNKC010000532.1:0-2443 GCA_035603615.1 Steroidobacteraceae bacterium
GCCTTTCGAAGGGCCGCGTCTGCAATGGAGCGCATCGCGGCATATCCATCGGTGTTGGGATGCACACCGTCGTTACTCAGCTCAGGACGAAACGCCCCGGAAGGTGTCGTCAGGGTTGCATAGTAGTCGGCGTAGATCAGCTTATGTTGGTCCGCAAATTGCCGCAGCCACGCGTTGAGTTGTCGGATCTGCTCGGCAGGCTGAATATCGCGCCGCCACGGGAACCGCTCGGCCGGCGGGATGCTGGCCAGTATGACTTGAATGTGGTTCGCCCTTGCGAGATCGACCATGGCGCGAATGTTGTTCTTGAAATCCTCGGGACTGCTGGGGCCCGTATTGCCGGCCACATCGTTCGTGCCGGCCATGATGTGCACGGCCTGAGGATGCAATGCGACGACATCCTGGTAGAAGCGCGCCAGCATCTGGGGACTGGTTTGCCCGCTGATGCCGCGATCGAGCACGCTGCGGTTGAATAGCGAGGGATCACCGACGCCCCAGCCCTCGGTGATCGAGTCACCCATGAAGACTGCCTTGGGATGCGCCTCTTTAAGGATGCCTTCATTGTCAGACTTGTAATGGCACAGGTCAGGAAAGTCGCGGACCAAGTCCTCTGCGTGCTTTTTGAGATACGCCTGCAGCTTCTCATCTCCTTGGGCAGGCATCGGCGGGGGTTTCGCGCCGGGCTTGAGCATGGCGGCGAGCACTTCAGGAGGCGGTCCTGGCGACGGTGCGGGACAGGGGGAATCGGTCATTTGGGCCGTGGGCATGGGCGCTTGCGCACGAGCGGCAATCGGAGCGGCCAGGACAATCGCGCCGAGGAGCGCTAACTTACAGAGTCGTATGATCACAAGAACTCCCTGAGCACGGGCGGCGTCAGTGCGCCATCGGGTTCTCACTATGATAGCCAGCGGCGAACATTGCCAATCGGGTCGTATTCGAGCCGGGAATGGGCATCGAACACCATTGTCGCAAGGCGCTGTGCATCGAATGCCGGCCAAGCCAATCCAGGCTGACTGGGATTCCCGGTAGTCGCGAAGTTCACGATGGCGCGACTCAGCATCTTCGCGGCACGCTGAGCTTCCGGGGTATTGCCGGTGAACTGATCGCAGCGCGCCGTATTGTCGAAGGCGGCGGGTAAATCCATTCCGTGAGGGCACCCAATTCTCCCGTCAAGAACCGGCGTGGCCAATGTGTACCAGTAGCTGTATACCGGCGCCGCACCGAGCGCGCTCTTTTTTGTCGCCTGCGCGACGGCCATGTTTCGCATCCCTATCGCCCCCAGGATCGCTGCGAGCTCCGTCGACGGCAGGTTTGGATAGGCGGCGCGCAGGGCGGCGATGATCTCGGGCGCCTTGTCGCGGTGTGCCTCAGGAATTGACTCCGCGAGCTTGGCCTCCTCGACGTGCAGTGTCAGCGGACGAAATTCATCGCGGACGTTTCCAATGATCATTGGCACGGTCGCGCTAATGCTTGGTGCGCTGCTGAGCCATGCCTCCGGAAGCACTCGGCCATCGATGACAGGGCCGAACTGCATTCCCATGGGTCCTAAGCCGCTGCGGCCGCCACGCGCACGGGCCTCCTCCATCAGTTTCCGGCTGGCCGCATCGCCCGCGGCGATCAGCCGTGCGGCATCGATTCGCTGCAATTCAGCGATGTCCGATATTTTAAGCCCCAATTCAGCAAGCGTGGCTGCGGTCAATTCCTGCGCGGTTGCGGACCTCGTCGTGTTGGGAAAAGAACCACTGGTCACAATGGCGCGGTGAAACAGGCCCTGGGCAGCGGGCATGGCCATCAGAGTCGATACCTTTCCACCGCCGCCAGAATGGCCAAAAATGGTGATGCGGGCGGGGTCACCGCCAAATTGCGCGATGTTGTCGCGTACCCACTTCAGCGCGAGTACCAGATCCAGCATGCCCACGTTTCCAGAATCGGCAAAGTCCTCGCCGCCGGCACTCAGGTCCATGAAGCCCAAGGGTCCAAGACGGTGATTAACCGACACCAGCACAACACCTTGCCGCGCGAGATTTTCGCCGTCGTACACGGGCAGCTCGTGGCTGGAGCCGGAGAAGTATCCGCCGCCGTGGATCCACACAATCACCGGTCGACGGGCGCTGTGATCCAGGGTTTCGGACCAAACATTCAGACTCAGGCAGTTCTCGTCGGGATAGGCGGGGTCGGCGTCGTTGACGAACATCAACTCGATCGGCGCGTGAGTTGCGGGCCGTTGCGGACACACCGGCCCGTAGATCAGCGCCAGACGGACCTCGTCCCATGGCTTGGGGTCCTTGGCCGAAAGGAATCGAGCGGCGCCTCCCGTGTCGGCACCGTACGGAATACCTTTGAAAATGTAGACGGAAGAGCGCTTAAACCCACGCACTGCGCCGAATTTGGTGGTCGCGACGGCATCGGCGGGAGTCGTCAGGGTGTCGCCGCGCGGCCGCTC
>DATNKC010000533.1:0-6393 GCA_035603615.1 Steroidobacteraceae bacterium
CCAATGGCCATGACTGCAGGCGGCAACGCGGGACAGTCCTATTCCGACATCAACATGACTCCGTTGATCGACGTGATGCTCGTGTTGCTGATCATTTTCATCATCACGCTTCCGAGCCAGACGCACGCCATCAAGATTAACAATCCATCCCCACAGCCCGAGGCGTCGACGACGCGCCCCGAGGTCATCGATTTGCAAATCGACTTCGATGGCGCACTATTGTGGGACAAGACGGCAGTTGATCGCGCGACGCTGCAGAGCTTCATTAGTGCGGAGACGAAGAAATCACCGCAGCCGGAAGTGCATATCACGGTGGATAGATTCGCCAATTACCAAACTGTGGCGCAAACCTTGGCCGATTTGCAGCGAGGCGGTCTGCAGAAAATAGGCTTCGTCAATAATGCTTTCTACTAGCTTCACCGCGGCGTAAAGGCCACCGTGAAAACTCAAGGCCCTTTCGCGCAAAACGCGGCACCAAGAGTCCTCCGAGACCAACGACCGACCAAAAATCCAGCGAGCCGCCGCCTTTGGTCGGCGCATCGCCAGCCGCACTAGCGGAAGCTGCCGTCACGGTGAGCGGGAGGGAGTTGGAAGTGGAAGCCAGGTCGGACGCGTCGCCGCCGTAGACCGCACTCAAGGTGTGGCTGCCGACACTCAACGTATTGACGTTCAGCGTGGCTTTTCCCATCGCCAAAGTGACCGACCCCAGGCTCGTCGCGCCGTCCTGAAAGGTAATAGTTCCGCCTGGAACAGAAGATCCAGAGGACGGGGAGACGTTCGCCGAAAGGGCAACCATCTGGCCTGACGTGGTGGTTGCAGGCGATGCATTGAGTGTTGTGGTAGTAGCGAATTGAGCAGCGTTGACCTGGACCGTGACGCCCTTCGAAGTGGAGGCTCCATCCACGGTATTGCCGCCGTAGGATGCGGTGATGTTGTGCGTTCCCGTGGCGAGCGAAGTCGTCGACAAACTCGCGGTTCCGTTCGTTAGGGATGCTGTTCCGAGCGAAGTCGCACCGTCCATCAATGAGATACCACCGGTTGGTGCGTTCCCCGATTGCGCGGCTACTCCCACACTGAAGGTCAAGCTTTTGCCTGCCGTAATTTGGGGCGCGGAGGCGGCAAGTGTGGTCGTTGTTGAGATTAAGATCGGCTGCACGACGAACAACACGGCCGAGTAGCCCGGGAAAGAGTAACTGAGATTAGCGTTGGAAATTGCGGCGTTTGAGGCATGGACGATCGAGGTCAGATTGGCCCCGGAGTAAGTGTACGCCTGCGCACTGGTCGGCAGGTTTAAGTTCGCGAGCGTGATTGTTCCGCTGATTGCCGTCGTCGTCTTATTGATCACGAGCACCGTGACGGCATTGTCGCTCGATCGCTGTGCGGCGTAGATGGATAGCGTACCCTGATCGCTGCTCACCGCGCTTATCGATGTGTCGCCAAACTGGTGGCCGCTGCCGTCGTAGTCGCGGAACATGCGGAAAGAATAGGCGATCGGATCCGTTGGGGCTGGCGGACTCCACATGTTTGCGAAGTCCAGTTGCTCGCGGCCATAAATGCCGAGGACGTCCATCTCAGCAATGGCGTCGACGATGGATTTCTGCCCGCTATCGATACTGTATTCCGAGAGTGACAACTTGGTTCCAGGGTAGTAGGTGCTGATCCAGCCCTTGAACCGCGGAATCAACTGCATCGGGCCGTCGAAGTCATATTGCTCCACCCACGTGCCGCCATTATAGGTCGGATCCCAAAGTGTCCGGGTAGAGGCAAGCTGAAGGGCCGGCGTCGAAGTATTGAAGTAATAGTGTTCATCGAAGTAGTCGAGAATCCGTTGGCCGTGTTGCTGCTCATAGGCGGCCATCTGTTGCAGGTAGTACTGGCCCGCCCACAGACCTCCCTGTTGGCTGGATGTTCCGACCCAGCCTCCAAGCGTAAAGTCCGATGGTCCCAGAACGAGGGCGGTGCCATCGACCTGCTTGATGACCGCTGCATACTGTTGGCCCAACTGCACGATCGTGGGATAGGTGGCGCTGTTCGGCATCACGTCGCGGTGCGTATTGCTCCAACCAAGAGGTTCATTGTCCAGTTGATAAAATTTGACGCCGCCCTTTGCTGCCGCGCCGAACGTATTGACCAGATGCTGAACCCACTGCTGCTGCAGCGCTGTCGTGTTGTTGATGTGATTGGCATAGATGTTGTTGTCTACGAGTTGGGCGCCATTTGTCGTGAGACTGTTGCCGCAGGTCTCGCCATTCGGAAACACGTAAGGATTTGTCGACTGCTGCGCACCATAGACCGAGACCGGAAAGCTGCAGCTCCACGCCGAGAACTTGTTGACGTAGGGTATGATCGGAATCGTCATCAGTGCATTCGCCGGAGCGTAGGTCTTGACCATCAGATCCGCCGAGGCGCTCGGCACCGCAGTCGTTTGCCCGTTGCCTCCCATGAAGTACCAGTCGAAGCCTGAATTGCTCGAATCCACCATCCAGTTGTATCGGGAGGTGGCATCGCCTCCCCAACGAATATTGGGGACTTGGATCTCAGCGGCAAACGTTGCGTCGAGCCCGTAGCTCGCAATGCCGTAGATCTGCGCGCTGATCGGATTGCGGGAAGCAGCCGCGTCAACGGTCAGGCTAGGGGCGCCACTGGACTGTGCTGAGACCGGTTGAGTGATGGCATTGACTGAGAGAACCAACAGGAAGGCAACTGTCGGCTGAACGTTGCGGATTCGCACGAGTGGCTCCCGAGGTCATTTACCCAACTGAGGGTAGTGGGAAAGCTCGCTTGCAACTAGCGCTCCATGGGCAAACCGTGAAGTGGTAGTCATTTCCAATGACGCGTGCTCATTATATAAAATCGACGGATGCACCCAAACGCGAATAGGCGGCTTTATGAAAGGACGTGTGGCACTGGTAACTGGCGGCGGCCGGGGAATTGGGCGCGAGGCCGCGTTGTTGCTCGCGGCGGCCGGAGCGCGCGTGATGGTTGTGTCGCGAAGCGCGACAGAACTGGCGGCCGTTGGACTCGAATACGTCGCGGCCGACCTGGGGACTGCTGAGGGCTGCGCCCTCGCCGTTGCTGAAACCGAGCGACGACTGGGGCCGATAGAGGTGCTGATAGTGAACCACGGCATCGGCTCTGCGCACGAGCGGCTTGTGTGGGAGCAAGATCCCGAGGTGTGGCGCGAGACGATGCGGATCAACCTTGACGGCCCGTTCGAACTCGCGCGCTTGACGACAGGCGGTATGTGCAAGCGCGGCTTCGGCCGCCTCGTATTCACAAGTTCGACCGCCGGCGAGAAGGCGGAACGTTCCGGCAGCGCGTACACCGCCTCGAAGCATGGGGTTATCGGGCTCGCACGAGCGGTCGCCCAGGATGCCGGGCCCTTCGGAGTCACATCCAACGCAGTTCTGCCAGGCTGGGTGCGAACATCAATGGCCGAGCGCTCAGCAAAGACGGAGGCCGAACGGCGCGGAATCAGCGCCGAGCAAGTGTGGCGCGAGCGCGCGGCCATCTACCCGCAGAACCGCGTGCTGGAGCCTCGCGAGGTGGCGCAAGTGATTGCGTTCCTGTGCAGCGATGCTGCGGGGGGCGTGAACGGTGAGGCAATTACCGTGGCTCTCGGCGGCATGACGTAGGACGCAATTCGGCCAAAGGCACTTCACAGGGTTTGTGCAGGCAAAGCCTGCGATCGACGCAATATTGATATTTCCTGGAACCAACACCGTTTAAGCGTTGTCTTTCCCAGCAATCACTATTACAACGAGCGGATGCGTCAGTGTCACTTCGAGATAAAGCGCCGAAGCGATACCTCGTATTGCTTGTCGTCGTTCTGGCGCACGCTGGTCTGATCGCCGCCATGCTGCTATCGCGCCCACGACTGTCTCGCGAGATGAAAAACCCATTCTTCTCCCTGTCGCTGCTGCGATTGCCGAATCAGTCCGCGACGATTGACGCCGAAAAAATTACTGTTCAGATGGACGCAGCCGCTTCACATCCGAGTATCAACGCGGATCTACCGCGGCCGCCCATCGTGATCAATGACAACGCCATCACACTTTCGCCCCCGGAACAGAAGCAACACCAAGGCATCGACTGGGATCGCGAATCGGAACTCGCCGTGCAATCAAGCATTGCCCAAGCGGGGAAAGAAAAGAACTACCGCGACCTGTCGAGTCTGACGCCCGAGCAGCTCGATTGGGTCAAGAAGAACCACATGGAACCGATGCCGGCATTCCCGTGGGACCGGAACAGTCGCGGCGAGATGTTGCGGCACGGTATCATCAAACTCAACGACTACTGTGTTCTCATCGTTGTCATGCCATTTTGCCGGTTTGGCGGCAAAATTCAGTACAACGGCGACCTCTTCAAAGATATGCATGATCCCAAGTCGCCGGATCAGTGACGTCCGGTGGCGCTCAACTTTTCGTCCACCGTGCTACCGCTTTCGCCAACGAAGGTCCCACGAGCAACACGAGAATGAACCGGGCCATCTGCATGGCCATTACGAATGGCACATCGACATGGGAGGAGCTGGCCGCGATGATCGCGACCGAATCCGCGCCACCGGGACTGGTGGCAAGGTAGGCAGTCAGCGGGTCGGTGCCGACGATGAGATGCAGCAGCACCGCCAATCCGCCGCACAGCGCGATCAGCGTCACGGTCGAGGCGGCGATCGCCGGAAAGACGCGTGCGGCGTAGATCACGATGTCGCGCGAGAATCGCAGGCCAATCGCCCAGCCGACCAGGGTGTAGCAGCCGGCCATCAGCCAGGGCGGCAGCGTGATCGTCATGAGGTGGGTGCAGGAGAGCGCAATGCCGGCGAACAGCGGGACGAGCAATGCGCCGGCGGGGATCCTGGATTTGGCGCCGGCGACTGCACCTAGCACGGCGAGCGCCATCGTCTCCCCCAACGGCAACGCAGCGACCGCGGGAAACCAGTCGATCGCAGCTCTCGCGAGGCCGCCGGGCGCGACCCACAGGCGTGCAACGATCGAGGCCACCAGGGCCACGAGCATTACGCGCAGAAACTGCATGTACGCGACGAGCCGCGGGTCGCCCCCGAAGCCTTCGGACATCAACACCATGACCGTGGCCGCGCCGGGCGATGAGCCCCAGACCGCCGTCGTTCCGGGCAAGACTTTCCAGCGGGCGAGCAGGGCGCCAAGTGAGGTGCTGATGAGCAGCACCGAGCAAACACCGGCGAGAAACAGCGGCCATTGCCGGATCATCGTCACCAGGATCGCAGGACCGATGCTGCGCGCCACGAGGCAGCCGATCAGGCCTTGCGCGAGAACGTAAGGCCAGTGCGGCACCGCGAGCTTGCCGTCGAACACCGCGACCAAGATCGCCGCGGCCATTGCGCCCAGAAGCAGGGCCGCGGGGAGTTGCATCAGCTCCAGCGGCACGATGAAGCCGAGCGATAGCAGGAACAGGATAGTCCACTTCAGCGGAGCCGCGGTGTCGCGCAAAGTGAATACGGTTCGCTTGGTCGGCTGATCCATTATGCCGTTCGGGGCTCCGGTTCGATCGATTCGACGCTAGGTGCGAGTCAGTGTGATGTCGTTGCTTTGAACGACACGGGCGAGTCGGGGCATGATGTGCTTCATCGACATTGCATGGGCCTCGGCGTCAGAACTGGTTGTCGCGTCCTTGACGATGAGCAGCTCGTAACCGCGCTCGTAAGCCTGACGGGCCGTCGATTCCACGCCAATATGAGTCGCAACCCCGCCCAGTACGATCGTGCGAATACCGCGTCGACGCAGCTGCAGATCCAACTCGGTGCCGTGGAACGCGCCCCATTGTCGTTTCGTAACTTGCAGGTCGCCTGTTTGCATCAGGCCGGATGGGCATTCGCTCCAGCCTGCCGGAAAGCCACCGGCCGGGAGCGGCTGCGCCTGATCCACCGGTTGGCGCAGCATATCGGCGCCGTCCGGCGAGAACGCGACATTGACCAGCACGACGGTTGCCTTGGCGCTGCGAAAGCGCTCGGCCAGCGTTCGACCGCGCTCCAGCAGCTCTTGACTCGTAACGGGCGTAAGCGAGTAGCCAAGAATGCCCTTTTGCAGGTCGATTAGGACGAGGGCGGAAATTCGCGGATCGAGTTCGATCATGATCTTGGGCTCCAAGGGTGAGGAGGCACGGGCTGCAAGCCGCGGGCCTTGTACAAAAGCTATTTATGAGGGAGACTCACAAAAATAATTTTATGAGGATGCCTCACAAATGTCAACCGAAGCGCCGATAGCCAAAGCGCCAAAGCGCGCCCGCGGTGTGCAGCGCGTGGCGGAGCTGCTGGATGCGGGTGCCGCGTTGTTTACGAAAAACGGTTATGAAACCACCACGATGACGCAAATTGCGAAGCGCGCGGGCGCGTCGATCGGCTCGCTGTACCAGTTC
>DATNKC010000534.1:0-5915 GCA_035603615.1 Steroidobacteraceae bacterium
GCGTGCTGGTGCCCGCCACCATAGGCATGGTAAGTCGCTGCATGGTGCGGACGGTTGCGGAGTGAGCGCGGTTGGCACCGCGCCGAGAATATCTGCACCGTTACTCATTAAGCGCAGCGTCGACCGTACGAGGTCGGCGGCGACCGCTTCTCCGGGCGGACTGGGACCTGGGAGTGCGAGACGGGTCAACGAATGCCCGCGTCCGGGTCGTGTGACCCGCCTCGGTAGCGTCGCTCTTGGCCGTCTGCTGACCGATTGGCGCCAATCTTCATCGCGGATAACCGTAATTATCATGCGCGACATTCGTCTCAGAGGAACGATCTAGATCTTGATTAGCTCGTTGATAAGGTAGTGAACGCAACATCTGTCTTAGCAATTGCCGACCGGCGAGCCAAGTGCGCGCAACGGCTTCCGCGAACTCGGCAGCATGGTTTTCAGGAAGCTCGCGAAGAGAGCACCGCACTAATCCGAAAATTAGAACAACCGAATCGCCGAGTTTCCCCTGGCGGCGCAAAGTGGATGAAGGGATTTCAGGGTCCACGCCGAGATAGCCCAAGACGCCGCGCTTGGTGGCTTTATTCGGGCTGCACTCGCAAGTGATCGAGTCCCTACGCGAGGTCAGTCAACGACGTCGGTCCTATTGGCTCGATTGTCTATGTGCACAGTCACGAGGCAAGTCACCACGCAGCGACCGAGCATTGCGGACTCGTAAGCCACCACGACAAGCTTTCTAGGAGTTCGGACTCTCGCTTGATGCCGATGTGCCGCTGCCCTCGCGGCCGGTAAACCAGTTCACCGCATACTGAACCAACTGCGTGCCGGTATTGAGGTTGAGCTTGCGCTTGATGCGCTGCCGATGCGATTCGACCGTCTTGATGCTCAAATTCAAGGACTCCGCGGTCTCGCGCGTGCTCATGCCCTTGCCGATCATGTGCAGGATCTGCAATTCCCGATTGCTCAGACGGTCGATCGGATTCGCGGAGATATACGATCCGCCGGCCGCGAACTTTTGAATCATGTTATTGCCGACCGCTTCGGAGACATAGATGCCCCCGTCCAGGACCCGGCGCAACGAGACGAGAAACTGCTCGCTGGCGGCCTGTTTCATGATGTAACCATTGGCGCCCGCGGACAGCATGCGTTCGGCATAAATGGCTTCATCGTGCATGGACAGCACCAAAATCGGCAATTGCGGGTGGTGAGCGCGCACATCGCGCACCAGCTCAATGCCGTCGCTTTGCTTCAGACTGATATCGGCGATCATGACATCGGGGCTGAGCTCTTTAATCGCGGTGCGCGCATCGCGCGCCGTCTCCGCTTCGCCGCAGACGATTAGGTCTTCCTCGTTCTCCATGATGCGCCGCAATCCCTGGCGCACGATCGGGTGATCGTCGACGATCAATACGCGTCTGACCCGGCGCTTGCCGGTATTAGCACCTGTGGGGGACATCGACGATCGAATCCATGCACTGCTGGCTGCCATGAGTGGCTCCTCCTGTTATGGCGTCATCACATTGTATCTTAAGCTTCACGGCCGGCTACCCGGTTACGGTAACCGCCGCGCCGCGCGGCTCGTGAGCCGCGATCTCAAACTTGGCGCCGATCATGTCGGCGCGGTATTTCATGATTTTCAGGCCCATCCCCGAACCGGATGGTGCAGTGCGCACGAACCCTACGCCGTTGTCGGTGATGCGCAGCGTAAAGGCCTCTTCCGTGGCGATCAACGATATGTCCACCAAGCTGGCGTGGCCGTGCCGCGAAGCATTGGTCAACGCCTCCTGGGCGATGCGATACAGATGGCTCGCGTCGGTTTCCGTGAAGATAAACTCAGGACACATCTCTGGGCGGAACGTCACTTCCAGCCCGTAGAGATCGCGACTTCGTGCAGCGAGCGCGCGCAACGCCGCGCTTAAACCGCCCGTTTCGGTTCGAACCGGTAACAGTCCGCGCGCCAAGGAGCGCGCCGTTTCAATCGATTGGTTCAAGTGCCCAATGATTTCGTTCACATTCTCGAGTACATCGGGGCAGCGCTGTTGAATGCGGCTCGACAAACCGCGCAACATGAGCGCGACGCCGGTGAGTTCTTGACCTAAGCCATCGTGTAAATCACGACCGATACTCTGACGCTCACGGCCCGATACATCCAGAATCTCCTGCTCGAGACGCTTGCGCTCGGTGATATCGCGCATCGAAATGGAAATGCCGGTGGCGATGCCGTCGTCGCGCACCAGCACCGCGCGATTTTCAAAATACTGCCCCTGGCCGTCGGCAATGGCTTCAAATTCGAAGGTTGTGGTTTCCCCAGACTCCAATATATGTCCGAGCTTCCGCAGCACGCCCGCGCTGGCAGCCGCAGGAAGCAGCGTATTGATCTCTCGGCCAATGATCTGTTCGGGCGCGAGGCCGTTGACGCAATTGTTCACGAAGCGGACCCGCATCGCCGTATCGAGCAGAAACAGCGTGTCCGCGGTATTGCTCGTCGTCGCGCGCAACAACTCCTCGGAACGCCGCAAGCGGCGTTCGGAATCCCGCCGCGCCGTGACATCCTGAATGACGCCCACCAACCCGCGGGGCGCAGCACCGTCCCAGAGCGGCCTGGCCGTCGTGGCGTAGGAGCGGTAGCGGCCATCGTTGCCGAGCAGTTCGAATTCCTGCCGGACTTCGACCTGGCCCTCGAAGGCACTGTCGATGGCGCGTTTGACCGCGCTTTGATCCTTCGGGTGGACCCGCGCCAACATGGTCTGCATATCCGGAAAGACGCTGGGAAGGTGGATCTGAGGGTTTTCCAAATTTGCGAACTCGAACGAGTTTTGCGCCCGATCCCAGCGCCACGCGTGCATGTTCGCCATCGTCATCGAGAGCTTCAGCCATCCGGTGCTGTTCTCGAGTGCAATTTGCGCGAGCTTTTTGGCCTGAATGTTTTGCACGGAACCATAGGCGCGAAACGGTTGACCGCCCAACATTTCCAAGTGCCCGATAACCCTCACCCAGATCCGCTGATTCTTGAGCGTGTTGATTTCGAGTTCGAGATCGATGTGCCCGGCGCCCGCCTCGGCTTTTTGGCACGCTTCGCGAAACTGTTCTCTCGACTCAGGCACGCATTGCGCGAACATGGATTCCCACGTCAACTCGAATTCCCCGCGCTTGGCGCCGAAGATGCGATACATCTCTTCGGTCCAGGTCAGTTCCTGGGTCGCGTAGCTGTATTCCCAGCCCCCGATCATCGCGATGCGCTGAGTTTCCTCGAGAATATCGGTCAGGCGCTTGATTTCCGAGACGTCCATGCAACAGCCGATGACTCTCACCGGATCGCCCGCCGCGTTGCGCTGGATCAACGAGCGATCCAAGATGGATTTGTAGCGGCCCTTGGCATCGCGAATTCGATACGTCGTAGCCCAGCCGCGGCCGTTGATGAGCGCCGCGCTGATTGCCTTCTTCGCCGCGTTGAAGTCGCGCGGATGAATCCGCTCGAACCAAGCATCAGCGGAGGATTCCATCTCCTCCGGAATAATTCCCAACACTTCCTGGACACCGCGCGAGCGATGCACCACGCCCTTGACAATGTCCCACTCAAAAATGATGCCGTCGACCGCATCGGCAGCCAGCCGGAATACTTCCTCGCGTTGGGCGAGGCGAAATTCCGCCTGCTTGCGCTCAGTGATATCGTGAGAATTGATGACGACACCGTCGATCAGCGGGTTGGCGAGCGCCGAGACACAGCGCGACTCCAGCCAGCGGTAGGAGCCGTCCTTGTGACGGGCCCGAAACTCGCGCGAGAACCCTTTGATCTCGCCGGCGATCAGTTGGCGATACTTGGCGAGCAAATCCTCACGATCATCCGAATGCGCGAGTTCGAACACGAAATGCGATTCGCGTTCCTCGGACGTGAAGCCGAGTAAATTTTGTACCCCGGCGCTCATATATTTCACGCGACCATCCGCCGCCGCAATCGTAATGATGTCCTGTGCGTGTTCCGTGAGGGCCAGCAGGCGCCGTTCACCGCTGCCTTGCGCGCGATTGTTCGCACGCCGCTCTGTTACTTCGAGAGACAAGATCACCAGACCGACGATTCCAGCGACCCCCTTGAGCGGCTGCACATCGATCTCGAAGCGGCGCGCGGGACGACCGGGCTCCTCAAACGCCAGCGATTCATCATGGTAGGAATGGCCTTGGAGCGCGCGCGCAAATACGTCCGGCTGCACCAACAACGTCGGCGTCAGCATCAGCGCAGAGCAACCCACTGCGCCGCCCGGGACCGGGCCGGCGGAGCGTATCGCGCCGGTGTTGGCGTAGGTGACTTTAAGATCGGTGTCGAGGATGAGCACGTCATAAGGCAGCTGATCGATGGCCGTTTCGAGCGCCGGTTGAGACGCCGGCGGCGCAAATGTGAGCATCACCAGATGCTGACCGGGTGCCGACATCAGCGGTTTCAGCTCGGTCAAAGCAGACTGCTCACCGCCGACGAATCGCCACGTCAAGGCGCGGCTCGAACGCCTGTCGGCATCGGAAAGAGAGCTAACAATGGGGACGATTTGGGTCGCGGAATCCGCGTCGAGATAGCGAGCGAGCGGTGCCTCGATCAGAGCGGTCGGATCGGGCTCGGACAGGCATAGGCGCGCGGCCGCGTTCGCGAGGACCACGGGTAAATGCTTATGACGGGCATCAACTACGAGTACAGCATCTCGGAGGCTGTCTAGGGCCGTGTCCGCCAACGCGCGCGTTGCATTAGACGCGAGGCGTAAAAAATCCGGAGACGTCGCCATCCTTTGGAACTCCGGGCACACTCTAATATATCAGTACAAATCTCTTTATACGCCCCATCTAATGTGAGCGTATACCCTCAGAATGAATATGCGGGAATCCCCTAATTTTTGGCCGTTTAGATGTATATTTGTCAAGAATTGCACAGAGGGCAAGCGCCGATGATCGCGGTCTTTACATCCGTCGTGTCAGCAGGACAGTGAACCCAACATCGAGTGCACCACGACGGCCCGCGAGTTCGGATTAAAATCCCGGCATGCCGACCCCTGCCATCAGGCACCTTCGCAAGAGCGATCCGCGATTCGCAGAATGGATCGATCGCATCGGCAGGCTCGAGTTACCCATACCTCCGGTTCGTGAGCCGTATGTTGCGCTGCTAGAAAGCATCGCCCATCAACAACTGGCCGGAGGGGCGGCCCGGGCTATTTGGGCCCGGGTCCTGGGCCTGTTTTCAGATGGACTTCCGTGCCCGAAACGCCTGGCTGAAATGACCGAAGTAGAATTGCGCACCGCAGGTTTGTCACGCAGCAAGGCATTGGCGATGAAAGACATCTGCGTCAGGGTGAATGCAGGAAAGATCCCGAGCACTGCCCTGATCGCGCAGATGTCGGACGCCGATATTTATGCACAATTGATGGAAGCGCGCGGCGTGGGGATGTGGACCGTGGATATGCTGATGCTGTTCACGCTGTGTCGGCCCGACGTGATGCCGGTGACTGACTATGGCGTGCGCAAGGGATTTCAGGTCCTGTATCGCAAGCGAGCCCTGCCATCACCGAAGCAGCTCTTGAAACATTCGGAGAAATGGCAACCGCATCGATCAGTTGCGGCGCTATATTTATGGCGGATCGCAGAGACCGCCAAAAAGCCAAGGAAGACCAAAAAGAAGTCACTTTCTAAATAGGTCGTCCAACGCCGATTTCACCTTTGCGATCTCTGCCTCATTCTTTGCGATATAGGCGCCGGCCTTAGGCTTGAAGTGATCGCAAAAGTTTGCCTCGTCTTTCTTGCGCACTTCTTCGGCCGTCGGTTCCTTGCAATGCTTGGCGTATGACGTGTCGTATTCGACGCACATCTTGCATACATGCAGTTCAGCGTTACACGCTTTGCAAACGTCGAGACGACGCAGAGGTAGGCTGAGCGCCGCGAGAGAA